>DASWMK010000262.1 GCA_036399815.1 Acidimicrobiales bacterium | reverse complement strand
CGTACCAGCCGATCGAGCGCCGGCTCGGGCTGGTGCGGGCGCTGCTCGAGGAGCTCGTGGAGCGGCGGCCCCGGCTGGTCGTGCAGACCCGCAGCCCGCTCGTGACGAGGGACGTCGACCTGTTCCGGAGGTTCGAGCGGGTGCGGGTGAACATGACGGTGACCACCGACGACGAGGCCGTCCGCCGCCGCTTCGAGCCGCACTGCGCGACCCTCGGCCGGCGCCTGGCGGCCATCGCGGAGGTGGCGGCGGCCGGCGTGCCCACCTGCGTCACGCTCACCCCGCTCCTCCCCGTGGCCGACCCCGACCGCTTCGCCGACGCCCTGCTGGCCACCGGCGTGGAGCGCTTCGTCGTCCAGCCCTTCCAGCCCCGGCGGGGCCGGTTCTCGGCCGGCACGCCGGACGCCGCCGTCGCCCTGCTCGACGGCTACGACTGGTCCGCCGAGTCGTACCGGCGCACGGTCGACGTGCTGCGCCGGCGCCTGCCCACCCTCGCCGAGGGGCGGGCCGGGTTCGGTCCGGCATGAGCGCCGCCGCCCTCGTCCCCCACCTCCGGCCGCTCGCCCCCGAGCTCGACCGGGCGCTCGCCGGCGGGCTGGCCGGGCTGGCCCGGCGGGGCGCGTGGTCCGACCACGAGCTCGGCCGGTCGCTCGACGACCTGCTGGCCCTCTCCCGCCACGAGGACGCCTGCTACGACCGCCCGAGCACGGGCTGGGCGTACGCCGCCTGGTACCACGGCCGCCGCACGCACGACGCCGTCCGCCTGCTGGCGCCCGTGGTCGCGGCGCGGACGGGGACGCTCACGATCGCCGACCTCGGCGCCGGCACCGGGGCCACCCTGTCGGCGCTCGCCGCGCTGGTGGCCGCGGCCCGGCGGGCGTCGGTCCCCCTCCCCCGCCTGCGGGTCGTCGCCGTCGAGGCCAGCGAGCCGATGCTGGCCGCCGCCGAGGCGCTGTGGGCCGACCTGCGGCGCTCACCGGCGCTCGCCGCCGGGGCAGCGGCGATCACGGCCCGGTTCGAGCTGGCCAGCTGGACCGACGTGGCCGCCCTCGACCTCCCCGCCGCCGACACCACCTGGCTGGTCGGCGGCTACCTCTTCGACGAGTCCGACCGCGACCGGACGCCCGCCCTCGCCGACCTCCTGTCCGACGCCGCCATCGCCACGGGCGCCGAGGCCGTGCACCTCGTCGGCGCCGGCGTGAAGGCGGGGATCACCGCGGGGATCGCCGACCGGCTGGACCGCCAGGGGTGGACGGTCACCGAGAACCGCCCGTCGGAGCCGGTGTGGGACGGCCCGCTCCCGGGGGTCGCCGCCCATCGCGCCGCCGTGTACGGGCCGGCCCGGCGCCTGCCGGTGCCGACGTGGTCCCGGCCCGGCGACGCGACGAGGTTCCTGCGGGTGCGCGACCGCCGCGTCCCCGGCCAGCTGTTCCAGCCCCACCACGGCGGGACGTTCCTCGTCGACGACGAGCAGGACCGGGCGGCCCGGCCCGACGGGCGGATGACGGCGATCGTCGGGGCCGCCGGGGCCGGCAAGAGCCGCGTGCTGGTCGAGCGCGTCGTGCGCACGGCCGAGCAGTGGCCGCGGGCGAACGGCCCGTCGAAGATCCTCCTCACCACGTTCAACAAGCCGATGGCCGACCAGCTGGCCGAGTGGCTGGCCGAGGCCATCCGCGGCACGACCCTGCGCCACTGGGCCCACCGGTCCATCGAGCCGGGAGCGCACACGTTCGCCCACCCGGGCGAGCCGGAGGGGAGGTCGGTCGACGTCCTCAACTGGGACAAGGTCCCGTCCCGGGCGCTGCGCGTCTCGACGAGGACGACCGAGCTGCGCCAGCCGGTGATCGACCGGGCCCTGCGGGCCGCCGGCGTCGACCCCGCCCGGCTGTCGGACGCGCAGCGCCGGGTCGTCGGCGAGGCGTTCCTCGACGCCGAGCTGCGGCGGGTGATCTACGGGCTCCGGGCCTGGCGGGACCGGGCCGCCTATCTCGCCGTCGACCGTCGCGGCCGCAGGACGCCGATCGGCCCGCAGCAGCGCGAGCTCGTGTGGCAGGTGGCGTTCGCCGACGGCGTGCGCACGTGGGCCCACTACCGGATGGACGGCGTCGACCGGGCCAGGGCCGACGCCGCGGCCGGGCGCCGTCCCCGGTACACGCACGTGTTCGTCGACGAGTGCCAGGACATGACGCCGGCCGACTTCGAGCTGGCCACCCTGCTCGTCGGCGACCCGGACCGGCTGGTGGTGGCGGGCGACGAGGCCCAGGCGCTGCACCTCGGGTCGTCCTACCAGCGCCCCGGGCTGGTCGAGATCCCGGCGCGGTCGCGCACCGCCGGCGGACCGTCGGCGCGGCGCTGGCGGGTCCACCGCCTGTCCGGCTCCTACCGCCTGCCCGTCCGGGTGTGCGAGTGCGTGCGGCCGCTCGCCGGCCGCATCGAGGAGGACCGGCGCGACCTCGACGGCGACCACGACGTGGGCCTGCCCGAGGCCAGGAAGCCGGCCGTGCTCGGCGTCCGCCCGGTCGTGCTGTCGGCTGCCGATGCCGGGACGGCGCTCGCCGAGGTGTTCGCCGCCTACCGCCGCACCCTCGAGGCCGTCCCCCAGGCGTGCCGGGAGATCACGGTCGCCGAGGACAGCTTCCCCGTCGCCACGGTGCGGGCGGCCGCGCCGCCCGGCTACCGGGTGCGGTCGGCGTCGATGCTCCAGATCAAGGGCCTGGAGCGGGCCGCGGTCGTGTGGTGCACGTCGGGCGAGATCCCGGCCCACGAGTCCGAGCTCGAGTGGGTGTACACGATCCTCACCCGGACGAGGTGCCTGGCCGTGCTCGTCGTCGACCCGGCGACGCTCTCCGACGAGCGGCGGGCCATCCTCCGGCTCCTCCCCGAGGAGCGTCTGCTCTGCTGGGACGAGGCGGCCGAGGCGGCCCTCGCCGCCGCCCGCGGGCCGGCCGGCCGCCCGGTCAGCCCGGCATCCCGAGCGCTTCCCTGACGTCGCCTCGCCGCAGGGTCGAGGCGCACCAGGCGAAGTGCCCGTCCCGGCCGCCGGGGTCGTAGGCGTTGCTCGTGGCGACGGCGTAGGCGGCCCGGTACACGAGCAGCCGGTCGACGGGGACGGCGAGCCGCCGGGCCAGCACGCCCGTCAACCGGTCGTCCACCGCCCTCGCGTCCGGCCCGTACATGTCGACCACGCCGGCGGCGATCGACGCGTCGAACGCCGGGTCGCCGGCCGTGGTGAGGAAGCCCCAGTCGACCAGCGCGGTCGGCCGGAGGTCGCCGTCGACGAGGACGTTCTCGGGGCAGACGTCGCCGTGGACGACGCCGGCGGCGCCCTCGATGCCGTCGAGCACGCCGGCGAGGTGGGCGAGCACGTCGTCGAAGCCGGGGACGGCGGCCCGGAGCTGGTCGCCGAAGCGCTCGACCCGGCGGCGCAGCAGGGCGGCGAGGGCCGGCCCCCAGTCGAGCCCGGCCCGGAACGGCCGGTCCTCGGACAGCACCGGCAGGTCGTGCGCGCTCGGCAGGTCCGGCACCGTGGCCAGTCCCTCGAGGACGAGCGCGAGGCAGTCACCCACCCGGGTGGGGCCGGCGCCGACCTCGGGCAGCGGCCGGCCGGGCAGCTCGCGCTCGACGGTGACCGGCGTGCCGTCGACGACGGCGACCTCGACCACCTCCGGCGTGGCGAAGGGCAGCGCCCGGGCCGACAGCTCGTCGTGGAAGCGCCGGAGGGCGACGAGGTCGGCGAGCGGCCGCTCCCCGCCCCACACCTTGCCGACGAGGCCCCGCCCGAGCCGGTAGACGGCCCCTTCCATGCCCGACGCCAGCGGCTCGGCGCCGGCGTAGCCCCGGCGCCGGAACCAGGCGACCCACGCCGCGTCGGGGGGCTGGGTCACCGCCCGGCCGGGGCGGCCCGCCACTCCCGCTCGCCCTCGCGCAGCACCGCGGGGTACACGAGCAGGTGGCGGAACGGCCGGATGGCGGCCAGGTACGCCTCGCCGAGCCGGCCGTTGGGCTTCACGAGGACCGCCACCCTGGCCCGGGAGCCGCCGGTGCCGTCCGCCACCCGGCCGAGGTGGAGGACCCCGTGCATCGTGTGGTTGGCCGCCTCCGCGGCCCACTCGTCCTCGGTCAGGTACAGCGAGGTGAAGGGCATGGCCTCGAAGGCCGGGCCGGACGGGCCGTCGCGCAGGTCGGCCGGGAGCCACTCCCGCAGGGACGGCACCCTGGCCCCCACGCCGGCGTCGGGGCGGTCCCAGCCGAGCAGCTGCCCGAGCCGCCACCGGACGGCGAACAGGCCCCGCACGGCGCACGACGAGCTCTGCGCCGGGTCGTAGGCGGCGAGGGACCGCACCAGCCGGGGGAAGTCGTCGGCCCGCCCGACCCCCGGCAGCTCCCACACGTCCTCCAGCCGGAAGTCCGGCGCCACCTCGTGGATCCGCCACGGGTGGCCGGTGTGCGCCGAGCTCGGGAGCCTCATCGCCGTGCCACCGGTCGACCGCTGCGGGCGCTTCGGGCGCTGAGCGACCTGATCGGCGCGATCAGCAGCCGGTAGACGGGGCGGACGGCCCAGGCCGGCAGGTCACGGTGCCGCTCCTCCTCCCACACCCTGGCCCGGGGGTGGGGGGTGGCCAGGCGGAGGCCGACGCGGACGACGGCCGGCAGCCGGCGGTAGCTCGCGGCCGGCTCGGCGGTGCGGACCTCGACGCGGCACAGGTGCTTGGTGCTGACGAAGCCGTACTGCTTCGGGCTGAGGAGCCGGACGGGCGCGCCGTGGTCGCCGTCGAGGGGCCGACCGTCGAGGCGGT
The DNA here is from genome assembly GCA_036399815.1 of Acidimicrobiales bacterium. Lineage (NCBI taxonomy): Bacteria > Bacillati > Actinomycetota > Acidimicrobiia > Acidimicrobiales > Acidimicrobiales bacterium. The sequence goes on along the minus strand of DASWMK010000262.1, from coordinate 35,202 downwards.
CGGCGAGGAGCACGTCCTCGTCCAGGGCGTCCTCGACGGTGACGGCGGAGCGGTAGCCGTCGAGGCCGGCGAACACCAGGTGGGTGACGTGGGTGCCGGGGGCGAGCAACGGCTCCACGATCGCGCGGTGGAACTCGGCGTACGGCACCCCCTCCCACCGGAGGCCGGTCGCCGACCACCCGGCCACGCAGTGGAAGTCGGCGGTGAGCTCGCGGCGGGGCAGGGTGGCGAGCGTGGCGAGCGGCACCGACGACGGCTCCCGGACGGCGCCGCCGATGTCGATCACCGGCTCGGCGGGGACCGGGGGCGGCGGCCGGTGGAGGTGGGTGCCGAAGCGGGGGAACCCGTCGACGGCCCGCTGGCCCGGGGGCAGGACGGTCCCCATCCGCGACCTCCTCGTATCCATACGTGAGCGTATGGATACGACCGTAGGGCCGCTCCGGCGGCGCGTCAACCCTGGCCCGGCGCGCTACAGATGGGCGGTGGCCAACGCCAGGACCCCGCGGCACCGGTGGGTCGAGGAGGGCCTCGTGGCCCTCGCCGCCGGCGGGCCGGACGCCGTGCGGGTCGAGGCGCTGGCCCGCGCGCTCGGGGTGACGAAGGGCGGCTTCTACTGGCAGTTCGATGACCGCTCGACCCTCCTCGCCGAGATGCTCGACACGTGGGAGCGGGTCAGCGTCGACGAGGTCATCGAGCGGGTCGAGGCCGAGGGCGGCGACGCCAGGGGGAAGCTGCGGCGGCTCTACGCGCTCGCCACGTCGAGCGACGAGCTGCTGCGCATCGACCTCGCCGTGCGGGACTGGGCGAGGCGCGACCCGGCCGTGGCCGAGCGCCTCCGCCGGGTCGACAACCGGCGCATGGACTACATGCGGTCGCTGTTCGGGGTGCTCTGCGCCGACGAGGACGAGGTGGAGGTGCGCTGCCTGCTGGCGTTCTCGCTGTGGATCGGCAGCCACTTCATCGCCGCCGACCACGGTGGGCGGACGAGGGCCGACGCCCTGGCCCTCGCCGCGCAGCACCTCCTCGGGCCGTAGCGCCCGGGCGAGGGGCCCCGGCGGTCAGTCGCCGTCGGGCACGCCCCAGCTGACGACCTTCTCGGGGGTGATGCGGATGAGCGCCACCCGCCGGCCGTCCCCGTCGGTCGTGTCGATCGCCTCGGCCCGGCCCCTGATCGTCACGCACCGGGGCCGCCAGGGCGGCAGCACGTCGTCGACGACGAACCCGACTCTCGGGTTGGCCCGCACGTGCCGGAACTTGACGCTGGCGACGAACTCGGCGGCGTCCCGGCCACCGACGTCGATGGTGTCGAGCTCCGGGTTGTACCGCCAGCCGAGCGGGACGACGTGCGGCGTGCCGTCCGCCGCCACCGTCGCCAGCCGGCCGAGGTGCCCCGGCTGCTCGAGGTAGGCCCGCTCGTCCTCGCTGAACACGCTCATCGCATCCCGCCTCCGTCAGATGGATCGAACACCGACCAGCAGAGGTCGTTCCGCAACCGCTGGTCGTCGAGGACCAGCGCGCGGATCTCGTCGGGGAGCTGGTGGCGCTGCCACCGGCACTCCCGTCGCCCGGCGTCGTCGGCCTCGCCGGTGGGCGCCGCGGCCTGCGCCGCCTTGATGGCATAGGCCGCGGCACCGAGCTCGTGGGCGGCCACGTGGGCCACCACCGCGGCCTGGCCGGCGGCGAACGCCGCGTGCCGACGCGCTCCGGTCAGCGCCCTGGCCGCCGCCATCGCGTGGCCGCCCGCGGCGCGGGACCGGGACATGGTGACCTCGCCCCTGGCCCAGGCCCGGACCTGCTCGATCGCCTGGCGGGGTCGGGGGTCCGCCGGCTGCGCCGACTCGAAGAGGGGCAGCACGTGCTCCGCGCAGGCGGCCGCCCACCGCGCCAGGAGCCGATGGTCGGCGTCGGTCAACGTCCCCCCGCGGCGGATCGTGGTGAACCGGGCGTCGCGGTCCTTCGGGAGGATCACGGCGCCAAGGTACGGGACGGCGGCACCACCGCTCTCCGACCCGGCGTCAGTGGTGCCCGCGCTGCCGGCCGAGCGTGTCGACGGGACCGGCGCCCGGGCGGGTCCACTGCGGGACGGGCCGGCTGGTCGGCCCCCAGGTGGCGTTGCCGTCGGCGTCGGCGCGCCAGTACCAGGAGATCGGCGCGCCGTGCCCGCCGACCGGCGACCCGGCGTCCGGCACCTCGGGCCAGCCCTCCGGGACGTCCTCCCAGCCCTCCCGGCGGCCGTAGGGGGTCATGTCGAGCACGCCGAGGGACCCGTTGGCCGGCTCGTTGCCCCGCCCGGTCGTGGCGTAGGTGAGGAACACGCGGTCGCCGTGGCGCAGGAAGCAGGCGAGGTGCCCCATCTCGCCGCCGATCGGCGCCGGCACGCCCCGCACCGAGTACCACGGCTGGGTGTAGCCCATGAACTCGACGTAGGGCGCCACCTCCTCCCACCGGCCCGAGGTGAGCACGGCGTACGACACGCCCCTCGCGTCCAGGTAGACGGCGTCCTTCAGGTGCCAGACGGTCGTGGTGCAGCCCTCGCACTGGCCCTGGTGCGGCGCGTCGTCGTACCACATGTGCTGGTACACGACGAGCTCGTCGCGGCCCTCGAACAGGTCGAGGAACGGGACCGGCCCGCCGGCGCCGACGACCTCGACGGTGCCGTCCACCTCGACCATCGGCAGCCGCCGCCGGGCCGCGGCGATGGCGTCCCCCTCGCGCGTGTGCGCCTTCTCCCGGACGAGCAGCGCCTCCCTGGCCGCCTCCCAGGTCGCCTGGTCGACCACCGGCGGCATCCCGGGGAGGTCGCTGCTCGCATCGCCGGTGGTCGTCATCGTGTCCTCCGCGTGTCGTCCCGTCGACGCAGACGAGGCACGGTGCCCCGACTCATCGGTCCGACAGACGACCACCATCGCGCTACTCGTGGCCGACCGCGGCGAGGACGTCGAGGCGAGCGGCCCGGCGGGCGGGCAGCACGGCGGCGGCCACGCCCGCCAGCACGGCGAACACCAGGAACAGCGCCAGCCGGGCCCACGGGAACCTGACCTCCGTGATCATGTCGCCCAGGGAGCCCGCCATCGTGGTGCCGATCTGCATCCCGACGACCACGCCGAGCACGCCGCCGACGAGGGCGATGACGACGGACTCCCACCGGATCATCGCCCGCAGCTGCCGGCGCGACATCCCCACCGCCCGCAGCAGGCCGAGCTCCCGGGTCCGCTCGACGACGGACAGCGCCAGCGTGTTGACGATGCCGAGGACGGCGATGACCACCGTCAGGCCGAGCAGGATGGCGACGAGGGCGAGCACGACGTCGAGCGCACCCTTGATCTCGGCCACGTAGCCGGCCCGGTCGTCCACCCGGGCGTTCGGGAAGGCGGCCGTCACCTCCTCGATGGCCGCCCGGGCCAGGGGCACGGGCACGCCGGGCGCGGCGGTGACGAGGACGCGGACGTCGCTCTGGTCGGTGTAGTTCGCCTCGTAGTCCCGCAGCGAGAGCAGGAAGCCCTGGTCCTCGAGCGCGTCCTCGGCGTAGGTGCCGTCGATGCGGACGGGCTGCACGCCGGTGCGGGCGAAGCGCATGGGCAGCACGTCGCCCACCTCCCAGCCCTCTTCGGCGGCCTTCGTGGCCGACACCAGCACGCCACCGTCGGCGAGCGCCTCGAGGGCGCCGTCGCTGTAGCCGAGGTCGTACGCCGCGCCGATGGTGGCGCCGTCGACGGCCGTCAGGCTCTGCACGCCCGCCGGTCCCTCGGCCAGCTCGAACTCGCCGGCCCGCATCTCCGACACGACGCCGAGCTCGGGCCGCTCGCGCAGGCGGGCCGCCACCTCGGGGCTGAGCTCCACGGTGTGGGAGTAGACGGCGAAGTCGGCCGTCACCGCCTCGTCGAGCGCGCCCGAGAACGACTGCAGGGCCGACTCGGCGACCACCGCCACGCCCACCACCATGGCCAGCCCGACCATCAGGGCGCTCGCCGTGGACGCGGTGCGCCGGGGGTTGCGGACGGCGTTCTCGTAGCCCAGCTTCCCGGGACGGGCGCCGAGCCGGACCACCGGCCAGCCCAGCCAGCGGGCCAGCGACGGCACGACCACCGGGGCCACCAGCACGACGGCCACGAGGAGCAGGGGCACGCCGAGGATGCCGCCGACCAGGGCGGGCACGGCGAGGACGGCACCGGCGACGACGCGCCACCGGGACGTCCGCGCCGGCGCGCCGCCGTCCCGGATGGCGGCGAGGGGCAGCAGCCTCCCGGCCCGCCTGGCCGGCACGTAGGCGGCCGCCACCGTGAGCGCCACGCCCACCACGACGACGGGCACGACCAGCGACCGCCCCGAGACGACCACGCCCGACCCGGGCAGCTCCAGGCCGAACGCCTCGACCAGGGCGCGGAGCCCGGCGGCCAGGCCGACGCCGACCACGGCGCCGACCACCGAGGCGACGAGGCCGGTCAGCGCCGCCTCGGCCAGCACCGAGCGACGGACCTGGCGCCGGCTGGCGCCGAGGGCCCGCAGCAGGGCCAGCTCGCGCGTCCGCTGGGCGACCACGATCGTGAACGTGTTGACGATGATGAAGCCGCCGACGACCAGCGCGATCAGGGCGAAGGCCAGCAGGCCGCGGTCGACGACGGCGAGGTCGTCGCGGGCCGCCGCCGAGCGCTCGGCGGCCCGGGCCGCGCTCGTCTCGACGACCACGCCGTCGCCCAGCGCGGCCGACACCCGCCGGGCCAGCTCGGCGTCGTCCACCCCGTCCACGGCCGACGCCAGGACCTCGTCGACCTGACCAGGGCGGCCCAGCACCTCCTGGGCCACCGGCAGGTCGAACAGGGCGTAGGTCGTCCCGGCGACGTGGTCCTCGCGGCCCAGGCCGACCGTGCCGACGACCGTGAACTCCCGCGCCGGGCCGGCGAAGCGCACCTCGACCCGGTCGCCCGGCGCGATCCCGTGCGACGACGCCGTCGACGCGTCGACCACGACCTCGCCCGGCCCCCTCGGCACCCGTCCGGTGCGCAGCTCGAAGGGGGAGACGGTGCCGATGCCGTCGGCCGACGCACCCTGCGTCCTCGTGGTGAGGCCACCGACCTCGTCGCCGTGCTCATCGACGACCTGGGCGAAGCCCGTGACCATCCCGGCCGCCGCGGCCACGCCCGGGACGGCCCTGACCCGGTCGACCGTCGACGCCGCCAGGGGCTCCCTGGCCGGGTCGGTGCTCGTGTCCTGCTCGAAGGCGGGAGCGCCCCGCACCTCCACGTCGCTGTGGCGGGCCGTCTCGCCGTAGACGTCGTCGACGCCCCGGCGGATGCTGTCGGTCAGCACCCCGGTGGCCGAGAGGAACGCCGTGCCCAGCACGATGGCCAGGGCGGTCAGCACCAGCCTGCTCCTCGCCGCCAGCAACCCCTTCAGGGTGACGTTCCGCATCACGCCCCCAGGGTCTTCAGGTGGTCGAGCACCTGCTCGACGGTCGGCAGGACCAGCTCGTCCACGATGCGGCCGTCGGCGAGGAACAGCACCCGGTCGGCGTAGGCGGCGGCCGCGGGGTCGTGGGTGACCATGACCACCGTCTGGCCCAGCTCGTCCACCGACGTGCGGAGGAACCGGAGCACCTCGGTGCCGGCCCGCGAGTCGAGGTTGCCGGTGGGCTCGTCGGCGAACACGATCTCCGGCTCGGCGGCGAGCGCTCTCGCCACCGCCACCCGCTGCTGCTGGCCGCCCGACAGCTCCGAGGGCTTGTGCGCCAGGCGGTCCTGCAGGCCGACGGTCGCCACCACCCGGTCGATCCAGGCCGCGTCGGGCCTGCGCCCGGCCAGGTCGAGGGGGAGCGTCACGTTCTCGGCCGCGGTGAGCTGGGGGAGCAGGTTGAAGGCCTGGAACACGAAGCCGATGCGGTCCCGGCGGAGGGTGGTGAGGCCGTCGTCGCCGAGGCCGGAGATGTCGGTGTCGCCGATGTAGAGGGAACCGGAGGTGGGCGAGTCGAGGCCGGCCACCACGTGGAGCAGGGTCGACTTGCCCGACCCCGACGGGCCCATGATGGCGGTGAGCCGGCCCCGCTCGAACGCGACCGTCACGTCGTCGAGGGCGGTCACCTTCGTCGGGCCCGAGCCGTACGTCTTCGTGACGCCGACGGCTCTCGCCGCCGCCGTCGTGGTGTGGGTGACCGTCGCCATCTCAGGCCACCACGGCGAGGACGAGGAGGCCGAGCACGACGGTCTGCGTGCTGTGGACGGCGACGCCGATCCACGTGCTCCGGTACCGCTTGGTGAAGTAGGCGATCATCGGGCCGTCGAGCAGCGCGTTCGGGATGCTCCACGGCACGTGCAGGTGGTAGAGGCCGAACAGCACGCCGTTGGCCAGCCAGTCGCGGTCGCCGAAGGCGCCCTGCATGCGGGGCAGGAGCACGCCCCGGAAGAGCAGCTCCTCGCCGAGCACCGTGTTGAAGACGCTCATGACGAGGAACAGCGCGTACACGCCCCAGGCCCCGTCGAAGAAGGCCCGGCCGGCGTCCGTGTCGAGGAAGCCGCCGAGATCTCGGCCGCTCGGGGCGGGCAGGCCCGCCAGCTGCATCAGGGCGAAGGCGACGACCAGGGGGACGACGACGAGCCATGCCCTGCCGCCGGCCCGGCCCGTCGCCGGGCTGCGGGGGGACCGCAGCCACATGGCCTGGCGGAGACGGGACCAGCGCAGGCTGCGCTGCTCGTGGGCCACCAGGCCGACGGCGAGGACGAACTGCCACACCAGCCCCGCGGTCAGGCAGGCGAGCAGCGGGGTGACCATGGACTCGACGCCGCTCCCGTCGGCGACGGCGGGGGCGACGACCCAGGACAGGACCGCCATGGGGACGGCGGCGGCCGCCCAGATCAGGACGATGCCGCCGCGGCCGTACTGCGTCACGGTGACGGCCCGCCGGGCCGGTGGTCGGCCGATCCTTCGTTCGATCGTGGTCGTCATCGCGGTCGCCTCCCGGCTGGTGGACGGTGCTCGCCGTCACCATGAGCCGAGCGGGGCGGTCGGGTCGTCGGGCCGGAGGCGCTGTCTCGGACGCCGCCGTACACCCCGGGTCGTACGCGGACGTCAGCCCCCAGGCGGATGCGCCGCGTCGGGCTGCTCGGTACGGTCACCGGCGTGGGTCTGGTGGAACGGCTGCGGCACCTGCCCCGGTGGTGCCAGGACGCCGTGCTGGCGACCGTCCTCGTGGCCATCGGGCTGGCCACCACGGCCAACCCGGACCCGGGGTACGAGCCCCGCGACGGCCTCGTCGTCGCGCTGGTGCTCGTCGCCACCCTGCCGTACTACGCGCGGCGGCTGGCGCCGGTGCCCGTCTTCGTCGTGTCGCTGACGGCGACCGCCGTCCTGTATGTCCTCGACTACGACGCCGGCGCGCTCTCGTTCGTGGTGATCGCCGGCGCCTATACCGTCGCCGCCCACCGCCCGCAGCGCGAGGTCGTGGTCGCCGCCGCCTACATGTACGGGGCGTTCGTCGTGATGCTCGTGTCCGACAGCGTGGGGTTCGGCGTCGCCGAGTTCGCCACCAGCGTCCCCATGTTCGGCGCCGGCCTGCTCGTGGGCTGGACGATGCAGTCCCGCCGCCTGCGCTCCGAGAGCCTCGAGCGGGACCAGGGCGAGGCCGTCCTCCGGGCGGCGGCCGACGAGCGGCTCCGCATCGCCCAGGAGCTGCACGACGTGATCGGCCACTCGCTCGGCGTCATCGCCGTGCAGGCGGGGGTCGGGATGCACCTCATCGACACGAGCCCGGACGAGGCCAGGAAGGCCCTCGAGCACATCTCCCGCACCAGCCGGTCGAGCCTGGCCGAGATCCGGCGACTGCTCGGCCTGGTGCGCGCCGGCGACGGGGCGAGCGGGTACGCGCCCACCCCGGGCCTCACCGACCTTCCCCGGCTGATGGACGACGTCGTCGACGCCGGGCTGCGCGTCGACCTCACCGTCGCCGAGGCGGCGAGGGACCTGCCGCCCGGCGTCGAGCTCGCCGCCTACCGGATCGTGCAGGAGGCGCTCACGAACGCCCGCAAGCACGCCCGGGCCCACCGGGCGACGGTGCGCCTCGACGTCGACCGGGGCAGCCTGCACGTGGTGGTGACCGACGACGGCGCCGGTGCGTCGGCGAAGGACGGCGGTCGCGGGGGCCCCGGCGGCCTCGGGCTGGTCGGGATGCGGGAGCGGGTCGCCGTCTACGGCGGGTCGCTCGACGTCGGCCCGGCGCCCGATGGCGGGTTCCGGGTGACGGCGACGTTGCCCTACGACGAGGAGCGGGCGTGATCCGCGTCGTCGTGGCGGACGACCAGGCGTTGGTCCGCAGCGGGTTCTCGGTGCTGCTGGGCTCGGCCGACGACATCGAGGTCGTCGGCGAGGCGGGCGACGGCGACGAGGCGGTCGCCGTCGCCGTCCACGAGCGCCCCGACGTCATCCTCATGGACATCCGCATGCCCCGCACCGACGGCCTCGAGGCCACCCGGCGCATCACCGCCGACGAGCGCCTCGCCGCCACGAAGGTGCTGATCCTGACGACGTTCGACCTCGACGAGTACGTCTTCGAGGCCCTCCGCGCCGGCGCCAGCGGGTTCCTGCTGAAGGACACCCTGCCGGTCGACCTGCTGTCCGGCGTGCGCGTCGTCGCCGGGGGGCAGGGCCTGCTGGCGCCGAAGGTCACCCGCCGGCTGATGGAGGAGTTCGTGCGCCGGCCGGCGGCGCCCGTTGCCGAGCCGCCGCCGGGCCTGCAGTCGCTGACCGACCGCGAGACCGAGGTCCTGGTCGCCGTGGCCCGAGGCCTCTCGAACACCGAGATCGCCGACACCCTCTTCATGTCGCCCGCCACGGCCAAGACCCACGTCAGCCGCCTGCTGACCAAGCTCCACGCCCGCGACCGCGCCCAGCTGGTGATGCTGGCGTACGAAGCAGGCGTCGTCTCCCCGGGGACCTGACCGCCGCGGTGCCGCGCCGCCCGCAGAGGCTTGGGGCTTGGCGGTTTCCTGCGCGCTCGGAGGGACTCGAACCCCCAACCTTCTGATCCGTAGTCAGATGCTCTGTCCAATTGAGCTACGAGCGCTGGGTGGCTCGCCAGCGTACCAGCGGCGCTACGGTCGGCCGGCGTGAAGCCGGGGATTCGGGCCGGGGCCATCGCCGGGGCGGTCGGGACGCTGGCCCTCGACGTCGTCAGCTACGGGGACATGCTCGCTCGGGGCAGGGCGGCGAGCGACCTCCCCGCCCAGGCGGCCGCCAAGGTGGCCGAGACCGTCGGGGTCGACCTCGGGCCGGCCGACGACCCGAGGACGCCGAACCGGCGGGCCGCCTTCGGGGCCATCCTCGGGTACTCGACCGGCGTCGCCGTCGGGGCCGTCCTCGGCGGCGCCTGGCGCTTCCGCCGGCAGACGAGCACCACCAGGCGGGGGCTCACGGCGGCTGCGCTGGCCATGGCCGCCGCCAACGGGCCGATGGTCGCCCAGGGGCTCACCGACCCGAGGACCTGGGGGGTGGCCGGCTGGGTGTCCGACGTCGTGCCCCACGTCGCCTACGGGCTCGCCACCGCCGTGACGTATCGCGCCGTCACCCGTTGACAGCCCGCTCTCCGTAAGCGCACACTTACGTTCGTGGTGGCTTACGGAGCGGTGCTCGACGCGTTGGGCGACCCGACGCGGCGGGCCATCCTCGAGCGGCTCCGCCAGGGGCCCCGGCCGGTCGGCGAGATCGCCGACGGGCTGCCGGTCAGCCGGCCCGCCGTCTCCCAGCACCTCCGGGTGCTGAAGGAGGCCGGGCTGGTCGTTGACCGCCGGGAGGGCACCCGGCGCCTCTACGCCGTCGACCCCGGGGGCCTCGCCGTGCTGCGGGCCTACCTCGAGTCGCTCTGGCAGGAGTCGCTGGCCCGCTTCGCCGCCCACATCGACGAGACCGAGACGACGGACACGGAGGGGACCACATGAGCGACGAGCGGACGACGGCGACGACGATCGAGCCGGTGCGGTGCAGCGTGGTGCTGCGCTGCTCGCCGGCCCGGGCCTTCCAGGCCTACACGGCCGAGATGGGCCGCTGGTGGCCGACGACGACCCACGCCATCGAGCCCGGCCGGGTGGTCGACGTGGTCGTCGACGGCCGGGTGGGCGGCACGATCAGGGAGCGCCTCGACGACGGGACCGAGCACGCCTGGGCCGACATCACGGCCTGGGAGCCGCCCGACCGGCTCGGCCTGTCGTGGCACCCGTCCATCCAGCCGACGGTGAGCACCGACATCGACATCCGCTTCGTCGACCAGGGCGACGGGACGACGCGGATGGACGTCGTCCACACCGGCTGGGAGCGGCTCGGGGCCGACGCCCAGCCGGTGCGGGACGACTACGACGGCGGGTGGCGGTTCGTGCTCGGGCACTACACCCGCCACCTCGAGGGTGCCTCGGCCTCTACCTGAGGCCGAGGGCGGCCGAGCACGCCGGCCAGGCGCCCCAGCCCTGCACGGCGAGCACCCGCTCGGCGATGGCGATCTGGGTGCCGGGCGACGCCTGGTGCGGATAGCCGGTGCCGCCGAACGCCTGCCATGTCGCGAGCGAGAACTGCAGCCCGCCGTAGTAGCCGTTGCCGGTGTTGATCGACCAGTTGCCGCCCGACTCGCACTCGGCGATGGCGTACCAGACGCTGCCGCCGGACACGGGCGCCGACGCCGACGAGGACGACGAGCCCGAGGACGCCGACGAGCTCGACGAGCCCGAGGAGGAGGACGACGCGGCCGGGGCCGGCGCGGGGGCGGGCGGGGGCGGCGGGGGCGGCGGCGTGGTGCCGACGGCCAGCCAGTACCCGCCGCCGGGGCGGGCGGCGATGCCGGTGACGGGGCCGTCGGCGTCGCCGCCGGCCAGCGCCCCGGAGAAGCGGGCGTCGCCGAAGGTCAGCACGCCGCCGTCCTCGGCGGCGAGGTAGTAGCCCCCGCCCGACGGGGTCGCCGTGAGATCGACGATCGGCGCGGCGAGGTCCAGGTCGGCGGCGTCGCCGTGGTCGGCGGCGTCGCCGAAGGCCCACACGTGCCCGTCCTCGGCGGCCAGCCAGTAGCCCCGCCCGGTCGACGTCGCCGCGCCGCCGACCACGTCCGCGTGGGACCGGTCGGCGCCGAGGGAGCCGGCGAAGCGGGCGTCGCCGAAGGACAGGACGCCGCCGTCGCGCGTGAACAGCCAGTAGCCGCGGCCCGACGGGGTGCCGGCCATGCCGACGACGGGGGCGGAGAGGTCGAGGTCGACGGCGGCGCCCCGGAAGCGGGCGTCGCCGTAGGAGAACACCGCGCCGTCCTCGCCGGCCAGCCAGTAGCCCCGCCCCGACGGCGTGGCGGCGATGGCGACGACGTCGCCGGCGAGGTCGAGCGAGTCGGCGCCGCCGAAGAAGAAGGCGTCGCCGTAGGAGTAGACGGCGCCGTCGTCGGTGACGGCCCAGTAGCCGCCGCCAGTCGGCGTGGCGGCGATGCCGACCACGTCGCCCAGGGTGTTGCCGCCCGGTTCGCCGGCTGCCGGCGCCCCGCCGAAGGCGGCGACGCCGCCCTCACCGGTCGCCCAGGCGCTCGACGCCGACGGCACGCCGGCGACCGCCAGGGCGGCGGCCAGCGCCGATCCGGCAAGGCCGCGGCGCAGACGGCGCGCGCGGGAACAGTCGATGGATCTGGTGGACAAGGGACTCCTCTCGGGGGCCGCGGCGCGGGCGGGTGCGGTGCGGTGACGGTGGGCCGGCCCCCAGCGGGCGGCCCTGGCTCGATGTCGCACCCCGGACGGCGGCTCGACGGCTCGCGTGGAGCGCCGCGGGTCCTTATGGCGTGGTGGGTGGCGACATGATCGCAACGTTCGTCATGGAAACGCAAAACGAGCGTCGCGAAGCGGCGGAGCGGGAGGGATTCGAACCCTCGGGCCCTCGCGGGCCGCCGACTTTCAAGGCCGGTGCGTTAGTCCACTCCGCCACCGCTCCGGGCGCAGCGTAGGACGGGTACGATCCGCCCCACACGAGGAGAGGTGCCGGAGCCAGGTTGAACGGGGCGCCCTGCTAAGGCGTTGACGGCTTCACCGCCGTCCGTGGGTTCAAATCCCACCCTCTCCGCCGCTACAGGGCCACGTCCTTCAGCGCCACGACGTGGGCGGGCGTCACCCGCACGACCAGCTCGCCGGGCACGCCGTTGCGGGCGCCGTAGGCCTCGGCCTGGTCGGCGCCCATGTAGCGCCCGCCGATCCGCGCCGCCCACCGCCGCAGGTCCTCGGGGTCGGCCGACGCCTCGGCCCGGCCCTCGACCATCACGAACGAGAACGGCGGCCGATCGTCCTGCACGCAGAGCGACACCCGGCCGTCCCGGCGCACCGCCGCGCCCTTCACCGACGTCTCGTGGGTGGTGAACACGATGGTCCCGTCGTCGTCGACGTCGTACCAGACCGGCGTGGCGTGGGGCCGGCCGTCCTTGCGGACGGTGGCGAGGATCGCCGGGCGGACGGGCGAGCGCAGGAACGCCTGCCACTCGTCCTCGGTCATCGGGGTGTAGCCCATCGCCTCAGCCTGCCCCGACCTGGTCCCGCAGCCCGGCCACCCAGGCGTCGGCCGCCCGCCACGCGGCCTCGGCGTCCCGGCGGACGGCCGGGCCGTGCTCGCCGGCCGCCGGGTAGGAGCCGAGGAAGCGCACGTCGGGCTGCTTCGAGCGCAGGTCCCGCAGGCAGTCGGCGACCAGCTCGTCGGCCACGTGGCCGGCCAGGTCGACGACGAAGCAGTAGTCGCCGAGGCCCCGCTTGGTCGGCCGGGACTCGAGCTTGGTGAGGTTGAGGGCCCGGGCGGCGAACTCCTGGAGGATGGCGAGCAGGCTGCCGGGGCGGTCGGCGTGCTGGAAGACGACGATCGTCGTCTTGTCGTGCCCGGTCGGCGCCGGCACCCCCTCGGTGGCGACGACCACGAACCTGGTGGCGTTGTCCGGGTGGTCCTCGACGTCCGCGGCCAGCACGTCGAGGCCGTAGAGCCCGGCCGCCCTGGCCGTGCCGATGGCCGCCACCGTGGGGTCGTCGCCCTCGCCGACCAGGCGGGCGGCCTCGGCCGTGGAGTTGGCCGCCTCGGTGCGGGCCCCGGGCAGCTCGGCATCGAGGAAGGCCCGGCACTGGGCGGTGGCGTGGGGGAAGGACAGCACCCGCTCCACGCCGGCGAGGGTCGCCCCGGGCCGGCCCAGCAGGTGGAGGCGCACGGGGGTGACGACCTCCCGCTGGATCAGCAGGTCGTCGGGGCCGAAGGCCAGCGTGTCGACGGTGACGTTGACCGTCCCCTCGATGGCGTTCTCGATGGCCACGAAGCCGAGGTCCACCTCCCGGCGGGCGGCGGCCGCCAGCACGGCGGGGATCGAGGGCAGGGGGACCAGCTCGGCGGCGGCGAGGTCGCCCTGGGTGAGCAGCGCCTCCTCGGTGAACGTGCCGGCCGGCCCGAGGAACCCGACCCGCCGGCGGCGGCCGGCGACGGGGTCGGTCACGACGGAGCAGGATAGTGACGTGGACGAGGCGGCTCTCCGGGCACTGCTCGACGGCGTGCGGTCCGGCGCGGTCGACCCCGACGACGCCGTGGCCGAGCTGCGCCGGCTGCCGTTCGCCGACCTCGGCTTCGCCCGCGTCGACCACCACCGGGCGCTGCGCCAGGGCCGCCCCGAGGCCGTGTACGGGCCGGGGAAGACGCCCGAGCAATGCGCGGCGATCGTGGCCGAGCTGCTCACGGCGGGCGGGCCGGTGCTGCTGACCAGGGCCGACGACCGCCAGGCGGCCGCCGCCCTCGCCCGCAACCCGGGCGGCGAGCGCCACGGGCCGACGCTCGTGTGGTCGCCCGCGCCCGAGCGGTCCGAGGCCGTGCTCGTCGTGACGGCGGGGACGGCCGACCTGCCGGTGGCCGACGAGTGCGCGGCCACCCTGACCGCCTTCGGGTTCCGGCCCCGGCGCCTGACCGACGTCGGCGTCGCCGGCGTGCACCGGCTGCTGGCCTCGGCCGACGAGCTCGTCGCCGCCGACGCCGTCGTCGTCGTGGCCGGCATGGAGGGGGCGCTGGCCAGCCTCGTCGGCGGGATGACGGGCGGCCCGGTCGTCGCCGTGCCCACGAGCGTCGGCTACGGCGCCGCGCTCGAGGGGGTCACCGCCCTGCTGGCCATGCTGGCGTCCTGCGCGTCGGGGATCGCCGTCGTCGGCATCGACAACGGGTTCGGGGCGGCCTGCGCCGTCGCCCGCATCCTGGTCCCGGTCACGACCCGGTCCGGCGGATGACCACGCTCGCCTGGTTCCACTGCTTCTCCGGGATCGCCGGCGACATGGCGCTCGGGAGCCTCCTCGACGCCGGCGCCGACGTCGACGAGGTGCGGTCCCTCTGCGAGCGGCTCCCGGTCACCGGGTGGCGGCTCGACGCCGAGCCCGTCCTGCGGGGCGGGATCGCGGCGACGAGGGCGGTCGTCGACGCCCACGAGACCGGCATCGTGCGCACCTACGCCCACATCACCGGGCTGGTCGAGGAGGCCAGGCTCCCCGACCGGCTGAGGGACCGGGCGCTGGCCGCGTTCGGGGCGCTGGCCGACGCCGAGGGCCGGCTCCACCGCCGGCCGCCGGCCCAGGTCCACTTCCACGAGGTCGGCGGGCTCGACGCCATCGTCGACGTGGTCGGCACGTGCGCGGCGCTCGAGGTCCTCGGCGTCGACCGGGTGGCGTGCTCACCGGTCGCCACCGGCCTCGGGATGGTCCGCTCCGCCCACGGCCTGCTCCCGAACCCGGCGCCCGCCGTGGTCGAGCTGCTCAGGGGCGCGCCGACCTACGGCCTCGACCTGCCCGTCGAGCTGACGACCCCGACCGGCGCGGCCCTGGCCGTGAGCCTGGCCTCCGAGTGGGGCGCCCTCCCGGCCATGACGGTGGCGGCCACGGGGTTCGGGGCCGGGACGAGGGAGCTGGACCGGCGGCCGAACGTGACCCAGGTGGTGGTCGGGACGGCGGCCGACCCGCTCGAGCCCGGCCAGCCGGTGGTGCTGCTCGAGGCCAACGTGGACGACGCCACCGGCGAGACCCTGGCCCACGCCGTCGCCGCCCTGCTCGAGGCCGGCGCCCACGACGCCTGGATCACGCCGGTGGTGATGAAGAAGGGCCGGCCCGGGCACGTGGTCGCAGCCCTCACCGACCGGGCGCTGGCGGCCCAGGTGGCGGCCGCGCTCACGAGCGAGACCGGCTCGCTCGGCGTGCGGGGCTCGACCCTCGAGCGCTGGCCGGCGGCTCGATCTCAGGCTGAGGTCGAGGTCGAGGGTCTGCCGGTGCGGGTGAAGGTGAGCGCCGGGCGGGTGAAGGTCGAGCACGACGACGCCGTCCGGGCCGCCCGCCGGACGGGGCTGCCGGTGCGGGAGGTCGTGTCGCTCGCCGAGGAGGCCTGGCGCCGGGGGCGCCGGCTGCCCGCAGGGGACGGGGGCGACGGCGACGGCGACGGCGGGTGGGACCCGCCGCCCCTCGCCACCTAGGAGCGGCGCCGGGCGGTCAGAACGTGCCGGAGGCGGCGGGCGCGGGGTCGGCCGGGGCGGCGGCCGCCGGGGCCGGGGCGGACGCCAGGCGGCGCCAGAGCGCCCGGTAGGTCGGGTGCTCGAGCTCGTCGGGCACCCACCCGGCCGCCTTGAGCTCGGCGTGCAGCCTCGGCAGGTTGCGGAACGGCACGCCCATGTCGACGTGGTGGGCGAGGTGCCAGCCCGTCCGGTACGGGACCATGAAGAACCGGGCGGCCAGCCCCTGGCGGACGTGGTGGGTGGTGAGGCGGCGGTCGCCGGACCTCGTCATCCCGCCGTGCTCGGCCAGCGCCCGCAGCCGGTTCAGCACCCGCCACACGGTCATCCACGGGGCCAGCCACAGGAGCGGGTACAGCTCGGGCCGGCCGAACGCCGCGCAGGCGGCGAGCACGGCGGCCTGCACGCCGAGGATCGACAGGGCCACCGGGCGGCCGCCGGGGCTGCGCAGCGCCCGCAGCAGCGGGCGGAGGTTCTTCCAGCCAGAGACGAACAGCGCGTCCCGCCGCAGCTTGCGGGCCATCGACCGCCACGTGGTCGGGTAGCCCCGGTAGAGGCCGAGGTCGGGCTCGCCCGGGCCCAGCTCGTCGCGGTGGTGGGCCATGTGGGCCCGGCGGTAGGCGTCGAACGGGATGAAGGCCGGGTAGGCGAGCAGCCACCGGCCGACCAGGTCGTTCACCCGGCGGTGGGCGAACAGCAGCCGGTGGGCGCCCTCGTGGGCGAGGATGGCGTAGCAGGCGAACACCCGTCCCATCAGCACGAACGCCGCCGCCCAGGCCAGCGGGTGGGACAGCCAGGCGGCGCCGGCCAGCACGGCGGCGGCCTGGAGGTGGGCGACGAGGACGGTGACGGCGTTGCGGGCGCCGGGGATGCGGCGCAGCTCGGCCCTGATCTCGGGGACCGGCATGCCCGTGCGGGTCAGCCGCTCGGTCGGCAGCACGTCGGGCAGCAGCTCCGGGGCCGGGAGCATCGTCGTCGCCACGCCTCCATGTTACGTCCCACCGATCACGTGTGCCAGCCGCGTAACATCGGAGGTCGTGATCCGTCCCCCGCTCCGGCGACGAACGAGCGCCGTCCGACGAGAGGAGGGGACCGATGGCGATCGGCGTGGTGATGCGGTTCACGGGCGTGACGGCCGAGCACTACGAGGCCGTGATGGGGAAGGGCCCGGGGATCGACGTGCAGTCGCCCCGCAACCCCGACGCCGAGGGCAAGTGGCCGGAGGGGCTCGTCGCCCACCTGGCCGGCCCGACGGACGACGGCTGGTGCGTGGTCGACACCTGGGAGAGCCGGGAGGCCCTGGACGCGTTCGTGGGCGGGCGGCTCGGCCCGGCCCTCGGCGCGGCCGGCGTGCCCCAGCCCGACCTGACGTTCTTCGAGGTCTACAACCACCTGCCCTGACCGGCCGGGCGGCCTGAGGTGGCCGCCCCGCTCGGCGAGCGGCCGCTGACCGCCCGCAACGTCATCGCCAGCACCCTGCTCGGGGTCCGGCCGCCCGAGCTGGCGGGCCGGGTGCTGGTGCGCTCGGGCGAGCTGTTCGGCATCGCCGAGGGCACCACCCGCGTGGCCCTGTCCCGCATGGTGGCGGCCGGCGAGCTCGAGGCCGACGGCGGGCGCTACCGGCTGACCGGCCGCCTGCTCGCCCGCCAGGCCCGCCAGGCCGAGAGCCGCACCGGCGCCACCGGGCCGTGGGACGGCACCTGGCGCCTGGCCGTGGTCACCGCCGACCGCCGCCCCGCCGCCGATCGGGCCGACCTCCGGGCGGCCATGGCCGGGCTCCGGCTGGCCGAGCGCCGTGAGGGCGTGTGGCTGCGGCCCGACAACCTCGACCCGGCCCGCCTGCCCGGCGCGAGGGCCGTCGCCGACCGCCAGTGCGCCTGGTTCCGGGCCGAGCCCGACGACGACCCGGCCGCGCTGGCGGCGGCGCTCTGGGACCTCGACGGCTGGGCCGGCGGGGCGACGGCGCTGCTCGGGCGGATGGCGGCCCGGGTCGGCGACCTCGAGCGGGGCGGCACCGCCGCGCTCGCGCCCGGGTTCGTGCTGTCGGCCGCCGTCCTCCGCCACCTCCAGGCCGACCCGCTCCTGCCCGCCGACCTCCTCCCCGCCGGCTGGCCGGGCGACGAGCTGCGGCGGGCCTACGACCGCTACGACGCGGCGTTCGCGGCCGCCTGGCGGGACTGGTTCCGCGGCCAGCCCTGACCCCTACGATGGCCGCCGTGAGTGACGAGCCGTACTTCCGCCAGCTGCTGGCCGGCCGGGACTTCGCCCGGTCCGACCAGGTGGCCGGCGCGATGGTCAACTTCGTCTACGCCGTCGGCGACCGCTCGACCGGCGAGGCCGTGCTCGTGGACCCCGCGTACGCCGTCGGCGAGCTCGTCGACCTGGTCGAGGCGGACGGCCTGCGGGTGGTCGGCGCCCTCGTCACCCACTACCACCCGGACCACGCCGGCGGGAACCTGATGGGCCACCCCGTCGAGGGCGCGGCCGAGCTGCTCGAGCGGTGCCAGGTGCCGGTGCACGTGCAGGCCGACGAAGCGCCCTGGGTGCGGCGGGTGACCGGCCTCGGCGACGCCGACCTCGTGGCCCACACGAGCGGCGACGTCGTCACCGTCGGCCGGGTGCCGATCACGCTCCTCCACACGCCGGGGCACACGCCGGGCAGCCAGTGCTTCCTGGTGGACGGCAAGCTGCTGGCCGGCGACACCCTGTTCCTCCAGGGGTGCGGTCGCACGGACCTGCCCGGCGGCGACCCGGCCCAGCTCTACGAGAGCCTCACCACCCGCCTCGCCCGGGTGCCGGACGACACCGTCCTCTACCCGGGGCACCAGTACTCGCCGCAGCCGTCCGCCCCGATGGGCGCGACCCGGCGGACGAACATGGTGCTGCGCCCGGCCAGCCTCGAGCAGTGGCTGGCCCTGTTCAGCTGACTAGCGCAGGTCGGGGTTCTCGGGGCTGAACACGCCCTCCTGGCTCTCCCAGCCGGGCACCACCCAGGCGTGCACCATCCAGCCGTCGGCGGCCTCGATCTTCCGGCCGCCCCTCGCCGCGCACTCCTCGGCCGAGGTCGACGAGCCGCCCACCACGACCAGCTGGGCGTTCAGGCACAGCCCGATGTGCTGGTGCCAGTGGTCGTTGGGGCCGGCGAACCCGGCCGGCTCGGTCGGGCTGAACTGGTAGTAGCTGAGGCCGACCATGGCCGACGCCGGGTCGGTGCCGTCGTAGAGCAGCATCTCCGGTTCGGCCACGTCGAAGGTGCCGTCCATGGCCGACCACTTGATGTAGTGGGCGCCGATGAGCGGCACGTAGGGCGTCACCATCGTGTAGCCGGCGGCCTCGGCGTCGGCGACCGTCGGGTAGCTGAGGGCCACGGCCCGCGCCTCGACCAGCTCGGACGCCAGCGCCGCCCTGGTGGCCGCGTCGACCGGCACGTTGGGGACGACGCCGTGGCCGTGCTCGTGGCCGGCGCTGGTCTCGTCGGCGGCGATCTCCGCGGCGGCCGCCGACTCGCCCGCGGCCACGGCGAGCTCGGGGGCGTGATCGTGCCCGTCGTCCGCGTGGTCCGCCTCGCCGGTGGCCGCCACCGCGTGCTCGTGGGCCTCGCCGTGCTCGTGGGCCCCGCTGGGCGTCGCCAGCGCCGCCGTGGTGAAGCCGGCGACGGCGAGGACGGCGACCGTGGCGACGCCGGCGGCCAGCGGGCGGCGGCCGGGCACCGGGCGGGCGCGCATGGCGTAGGCGGCACCGGCGGCGAACAGCACCTCGAGGCCGACGCAGAGCAGGTCGATGGTCGACGCCTCCTCCGGCACGCCGGCCTCCGGCCCGAACGGGAAGCCGGTCGTGCGGCTGACGGCCCAGGCCCCGACGGCCGCCACCGAGAGGGCGATGCCGGCGGGCAGCAGCCAGCGGCGGGGGGCGACGACGACGGCGACGGCCAGGGCCGCCTGGGCCCAGCCGACCACGGCGAAGGCGATGCCGAGCAGCAGCCACTCCTGGGCGTGCATCGGCACCATGGCGAGGTGGATGGCGGCCGCTCCCGCCGCCAGCGCGGCGAGGACCGCGGCGACCGAGGGGTCGGGGCGTTCGGGCATCACGCCCAGCGTACGACGCCACCTTCCGGCGCGGATGGCCGCGGCGGCGGCGCCGTCAGGTGGGCGGGGCGAGCGCGGCGAGGCGGGCGCGGACGGCGGCCCACGCCGGGTTGGCCGGGTCGATCACGTCCATGTGGCCGACGGCGGGCAGCTCGACCAGCTCGACGTCGTCGCCGGCGGCGCGGGCGGCGGCGGCGTGGCGGCGGCTCAGGTCGACGGGGACGGTGTCGTCGTCGAGGCCGTGCACGAGCAGCTGGCGGACGCCGAGCGGCACCCGGGCGCACGGCGAGGCGAGGGCGTAGCGGTCGGGCACCTCGTCGGGCCGGCCGCCGAGGAGGTCGACGGCGGCGCCCGCGCTCAGGTCGCACCCGGCCACCAGGTCGACCACCCCCGCCTGGGACACGGCGGCCGCCACCCGGACGGCGGGCCCGGCGCCGGGCGCGCCCGCCGGCAGGCCGGGCCGGCAGGCCAGCCACAGCGCCAGGTGGCCGCCGGCCGAGTGGCCGACCGTGACCACCCTGGCCAGGTCGAGGGCGTGGGGGCCGGCGAGGCCGGCCAGGTGGTCGACCGCCGCGGCCACGTCGGCGAACGTCCCCGGCCACCCGCCGCCCGCCTGGCCGAGCCGGCGGTACTCGACGTTCCACGACGCCCACCCGGCGGCCTCGAGGTCGGCGGCCAGCGGCGCCATCAGGTCCCGCCCGTACCGGGCCCGCCAGAACCCGCCGTGCACGAGGACGACGACCGGGTGCGGCCCCGGGCCGGCGGGGACGAGCAGGTCAGCGGTGTGGGCGGGGTCGGGGCCGTAGCGGTCGGTCGTGGCCGGCACGCCCCCTAGCATCACCCCTCGTGAGCACGCCTGCCTTCGACTTCGAACGGGTCGCCGAGGACCTCATGGCCGTCGCCGCCAACGTGCGGATCGGCGAGGTCTTCGGGGTCCCGGCGCTGACCGCCGACGGCCGCGCCGTCGCCGCCCTCGACGAGAAGGCCGGCGGGATGGCGTTCAAGCTGACCGACGACGGCGCGAGGGACGAGGCCATGGGCCTGGACGGGGCGGACGCCTGGGACCCCCGGTCGAGCGGCCGGGCGGTCGCCGACTGGGTGCTCGTCCCCCACGAGCACGCCGACGCCTGGGCCGACCTCGCCCGGCGGGCCGTGGACGCCTACCTCTAGGCGCTCCCGGGGGCCATGGGCCGGATGGCGGACGACGGCGGCGGGACCGCCACCCTGCGCCTCGGCGCCGACCTCGACGGCGTCGGCAAGGCCCGCTCGTTCGTCGCGGCCACGGTGACGGCCTTCGGCGCCGCCCGGCTCGCCGCCGACGCCGCCCTGTGCGCCTCCGAGCTCGTGGCCAACGCCCTGCTCCACGCGAGGACCCCCGTCACCGTGGCCGTGCGCCGGCGGGGCACGGGCGTGCGGGTCGAGGTCCACGACGAGAGCGACGTGCCCGTCGTGCCGGTGCCGCCGCGGGACGAGGCGATGACCGGGCGGGGCCTGCGCCTCGTCGCCTCGGTGGCCGACGCCTGGGGGGTGGACACGGCGACGGTCGGCAAGACCGTGTGGGCCGAGATCGGCACCGGCGCCGCGCCCCCGCCCCACCTGAGCGGGCCGCAGGAGCGGGCCGAGCGGGACGGCGGCCGCCCGGTGCGCCTCGTCGCCGTGCCCGTCCGCCTCGCCGTCGCCACCGACGCCCACCTCGACGACGTGGTGCGCGAGCTCCAGCTGGTCCGCTCGTCGCCCGGCTCGGCGCCCGCGCCCGTGGCGCTGCTCGAGGCGCTCGACGAGGCCACCGCGCTGCTGGCGCCCAGCCGGTGGACGGCGAGGGCGGCCGTCGCGGAGGCGGCCAGGGCCGGGCAGCGGCTGGCCGACGTGACGATGTCCGTCGGCGAGGACGGCGTCCCCGCCTTCTGGCGGCTCACCGCCGTGCTCGAGCAGCTGGCCCAGCTGTCGCGCGACGGCGAGCTGCTGACCCCGCCGCCGACCGAGGAGCTGTCGGCCTACCGCCGGTGGCTGGCCGCCGAGGTCGAGCGCCAGGTCGGCGGGGCGCCACCCACGCCGTGCCCGTTCCCGGTGGTGCCGGGCGACGGCGACGCCGCCGGCGTGCCGGCCCGCGAGCTGCTGCTCACCGAGCGCACGGCCAGGGAGGCGGCCGAGCGGGCGGCGGCCCGCCTGGCCAGCCTCCAGGCCGTGGCCGCCGGGCTGACCCGGGCCCTCGGCACCACCGAGGTGGCCGACGTCGTCCTCGGCCGGGGCGTGGCCGAGACCGGCGCGAGGAGCGCCTCGCTGTGCCTGCTCCAGCCCGACGGCGAGACGGTCGCCATCGTCGCCGCCGCCGGCTACTCGACCGACGTGCGGGAGCGCTGGCACACGTTCCCGGTGTCGGCCGACCTGCCGGCGAGCGACGCCATCCGCACCGGCCAGGCCGTCTACCTCCGTTCGGCCGAGGAGCGCGACGCCCGCTACCCGGTGTTCCGGGACACGCCGGTGGTCGACAACGGCGCGTTCGCCATCGTGCCGCTCACCGTCCAGCCCGGCCGGGTGCTCGGGGCCATCGCCGTCGGCTACGCCCACTCCCGCGAGTTCGGCGCCGAGGACCGCGACTTCCTGAACGCGCTGGCCGGGCTGACCGCGCAGGCGCTCGACCGGGCCCGCCTCCACGACACGGTCGTCGCCGCCGGCGCCCGGTTCGCGTTCCTGGCCGAGGCCAGCGACCTGCTGAACGCCTCGCTCGCCCTCGAGGACACCCTGCGCGCCCTCGTCGCCCTGGCCGTCCCCCGCCTGGGCGACTGGTGCTCGGTCCACCTGCTGGAGGACGGCGAGCCCCGGTTCGTGGCCGCCGCCCACGTGGACGAGGACCGCAAGGCCGCGGCCGAGGAGCTCCACCGGCGCTGGCCCGTCCGCCTCGGCGAGGCCGGCATCGGCACGGTGCTGGTCGACGGCCGGCCGGCGCTGTTCCAGGTCGTCCCCGAGGAGCTGCTCAGCACGGCGGCGAGGGACGAGGAGCACCTGGCCCACCTGCGGGACCTGGGGTTCGGGTCGGGCATGGCCGTGCCGCTCACCGGGGGCGGCACCGTCGTCGGCGCCCTCGGCGTGGCCAACGGGCGGGGTCGGGTGGTGACCGACGAGGACTTCGCGCTGGCCCAGGACCTCGGGGCCAGGGCCGGCGCCGCCGTCGTGAACGCCCGCCTGTACGGGTCCCAGCTCCACGTGGCCAGGGCCCTCCAGGCCAGCCTGCTGCCGGCCCGCCTCCCGGCGCCGGAGCGGCTCGACCTGGCCGCCCGCTACCGGGCCGCCGGCGAGGGCGTGGACGTCGGCGGCGACTTCTACGACGCCTTCGAGGCCGGCGACCGGGTGGTGCTCGCCATCGGCGACGTGTGCGGCAAGGGGGTCGAGGCGGCCAGCGTGACCGGCGCCGCCCGTCACACGATCCGGGCGGTGGCCCTCGGCGAGCCGTCGCCGTCGGCCGTGCTCCGGCGGCTGAACGACGTGCTCGTCCGGGCCGCGCCCGAGGTCGACCCGGGCACCGACCGGGCCGAGTCGGCCGCCGTCGAGCGCCGGTTCTGCTCGGTCGCCCTCGCCACCGTCGAGCCCACGGCCGACGGCGCCCGGCTCATCGCCGCCGTGGCCGGCCACCCGCCGCCCGTCGTCGTCCGGGCCGGGGGCGCGGTGGAGCGGGTGCCGGTGGCCGGCGACCTCGCCGGGCTGTTCCCGTCCGTGGAGGTGGCCGACGTGGAGGTGGCGCTCGGCCCGGGCGACGCCGTCGTGCTCCACACCGACGGCGTGATCGAGCGCCGCGCCGGCTCCCGGTTCTTCGGCGACGAGGGCGTCGACGCCGTGCTGTCGTCGCTCGCAGCGAGGCGCGCCGGGGCGGCCGAGCTGGCGGCGGGCCTGGAGCGCGCCGCCCTCGACGCCTTCCCCGGCGAGCCGACCGACGACCTCGCCGTGCTCGTGCTGCGGGTCGCCGGCTGACCGCCGCCGGGGCTAGGACAGGTTCAGCCCGAAGGTGTCGCCCAGCTCGGCGACGCCGACGAAGGAGCCCTGGTTGTAGGGCACGGGCCGGCCGGGCAGGCCGGTGGCGGTGCCGTAGACGACGGTGACGTTGCCGGCGTCGTCGGCGCTGCCCACGTCCTCGCCGGGCGCGGCGATCACCAGGTCGGGGCGGCCGTCGCCGTCGAAGTCGCCGTCGCTCATCGTCAGGCCGAACAGGTCGGTCGGCTCCAGGGCGCCGCCGAAGCTGCCCTGGTGGAACGTGGTCGCCGGCCCCGGGAACTCGGCCCCGGCGCCCTCGATGACGGTGACGTTGCCGGCGTCCACGGTCGCGCCCACGTCCTCCCGCGCCGCGCCGACGATCAGGTCGTCGACCCCGTCGGCGGTGACGTCGACGACGACCAGGTTCCAGGAGAACTGGTCGCCGGTCTCGGCGGCCTGGCCGACCTGGGGCTGCACCCGGCTGGACGACGGGAACAGCCGCTCGCCCGTCCCGAACAGGAGCGTGACCATGCCGGCGTCGGCGGCGCCGCCCTCGTCCCAGAACGGCGTGCCGACGGCGAGGTCGTCGAACCCGTCGATGTTCACGTCGCCGGTGGCCACGGTGGCGCCGAACTCGGCCGCCGCCTGGAGGCACCCGCAGTCGGTCTCGGACGCGTTCACCGGCTCGCCGGCCGCGAGGTCGGGCCCGGCGCCGGTCCCGAACACGACCGTGACGTTGCCGGCGGCGTCCACGCTGCCCACGTCCTCGGCCGGGGCGCTGACGGCGAGGTCGTCGAACCCGTCGCCGTCGAGGTCGCCGGCCGTCATCCGCAGCCCGAACCAGTCCGAGGTCTCGGGCGCGCCGGGCAGGCCGCTCAGGCCCTGGCGGACGGTGACCGTGGCCCGCCCGCCGCCGAGCCCGGTGGCGCTGCCGAACACGACGGACGCGTTGCCGGCGTCGATCGCCGAGCCGACGTCCTCGAACGGGGCGGCGACGACGAGGTCGTCGAAGCCGTCGCCGTCCACGTCCCCCACCGTGGTGGTCTCGCCGAACCAGTCGTCGGCCTCCAGGGCCTGCCCGACGGGAGGGAGCCCGTGGCGGAGCACCTCGGCCCGCCCGCCGACGAGGCCCGACGGCGTGCCGTAGACGACGGTGACGTTGCCGCTGTCGCGGACCGTGCCGCTGTCCTCCTGGGAGGCCCCGACGGCGAGGTCGTCGAAGCCGTCGCCGTCGAAGTCGCCGGCCGACACGGCGGCGCCGAACCAGTCGCCCTGCTCGGGCGCGCCGGGCACCCCGGACAGGCCCTGGCGGACGACCTCGGCGCCCGCCGCCGTGAGCCCCGACGCCGTGCCGTAGGCGACGGTGACGTTGCCGGCGTCGATGACGTCGCCCACGTCCTCGCCCGGCGCGGCGACGGCGAGGTCGCCGAACCCGTCCCCGTCGAAGTCGCCGGCCGCGCTGTCGCCGCCCCCCGCCGCGGCCGGCGCGGCCGCGGCGGACGACCGGGGCGGGGCGGCACCGGCCGACCCGGCCACGGTCACGGGGACGAACAGGGACGCGAGCGCGGCCAGGGCCGCGGCGATGCCGGAACGGTGCATGGTGCCCCCCCTCTCTCCTGGGGGCACCCTAGGTCAGGTGCCGGTCAGGCGCCCCCCTCGTTCAGCTGGACCTCGGGCGCCTCGTAGCCGTCGCCGACCACGTCCACCCCGTCCTCCTCGAGGGAGTCGACGGCCTCCTGGGCCAGGTCGGCGGTGAACGCGTCCTCGTCGGGCTCGGCCGAGATGATCTCCTCCTCGACGGCGACGTCGACGGTCTGGTCCCACAGCGCCTGGTCCATCACGCCGATGCCGTCGGGCGACGGCCAGATCAGCTTGTTCACCTCCGCCAGCTGCCAGGCCTGGTGCGAGCGCCCGAGCGTCGGGCCGGCGTCGAGGACGTGGTCGACGCACTCGTCGAAGTTGTCCCGACAGAAGACCCAGCCCCGCATCGAGGCCCGCAGGAAGGCGACCGAGGTGGCCCGGTAGTCGTCGTCGTCAAGGCGCCCGGTGTCGGCCCAGATGGCGTCCTGGAGCATGGCCGTGCCGACCTCGTTCCAGTCGATGACCGACAGGTCCTCGGGCTGGTACAGCTCGCCGGTGTCGGGGTTCACGGTCTCGAGCACCTGCGCGTACTCGTTGTAGGTCATGGCCTGGGCGGCGTCGATCTCCCGGGCCAGCAGGGCCGACATGTCGAACTGCTGCTGGACGAGGGTGACGTCGCTCTGCGGGTCGAGGCCGGCCTGGCGGAGCCCGGCGAAGAGCTCGAACTCGTTGCCGAAGCCCCAGTTGCCGACGGACTTGCCCTCGAGGTCGGCCGGCTCGTCGATGCCCTCGTCGGCCCAGGACACCTGGAGGGTGCCCGAGCGCTGGAACACCTGGCCGATGTCGGTGATCTCGGCCCCCTCCTCCCGGGAGGCGAGCGCCTTCGGGACCCAGGCGATGGCGAAGTCGACGGCGCCGGTGGCCAGCTGGGTCTGGGGGACGATGTCGACGCCGCCCTCGACGATCTCGACGTCGAGGCCCTCGTCCTCGTAGTAGCCCTCGGCCAGCGCCGCGTAGTACCCGGCGAACTGGGCCTGGGCCACCCACTGGAGCTGGAGCTTCACCGGGGTGAGGTCGCCGCTGTCGGCCGAGCCCTGCTCGTCGCTGCCGCCCGAGTCGTCGTCGTCGCCCCCGCAGCCGGCGGCGACGAGCACCACCGCCAGCACGACGGCGAGCGCGCGCCATCCTCGTCGGTTCCTTCTCATGTCTGCCTCCCTGTGTGCCGGTGGACGAGGAGCCGCTCGAGCAGGGTCACCCCCGCGTAGAGGGCGAGGCCCAGGGCGCAGGCCGCCAGCACCGCGGCCCAGGCCCGGTCGTACCGGCTGAGGCCGGCCGACTGGGTGATGATCCCGCCGAGGGTCCCCTGCTCGCCGCCGAAGTACTCGGACACGATCGCCGCGATCACGCTGAGCGAGGCGGCCACCTTCAGCGCGGTGAAGAAGAACGGGAGCGCGTTCGGCACCCGCACCTCGCGGAGCACCCGCCACTCCCCCGCCGCGTAGGACCGCATCAGCTCGAGGTGCACGGGCTGGACCTCGAGCAGGCCGCGGGCGGTGTTCACGAACACCGGGAAGAGCACGACCGAGACGACCACGGCCTGCTTGGCCGTCGGCCCCACCTGGCCGAACCACTTGAAGTAGACGGGGGCGAGGGCGACGATCGGGGTCGCCGCCAGCGCCGACGCGAGCGGGGTGACGGCCCGGGCCAGCGGGCGGAAGCGGGAGCAGGCCAGCGCGAACACGACGGCGGCGACCACCCCGGCCAGCAGCCCGCTGACCGCCACCCAGCCGGTCGTCCTGGCCGCCTCCCAGATCACGTCCCGCTCCTCGACGAGGGCCGACCAGATGGCCGACGGCTTCGGGAGGAGGAAGCGCTGGATGTCGAAGGCGTCGACGGCGAGCTCCCAGCCGCCGAGGCCGACGACGGCGACGGCGACGGGCGGCAGCACGAGGTCGGGCCGGTTCCAGCGCCGGCGGGGACGGGGCAGGGCGACGACGCTCATCGCTCCACCACCGCGGTCGGGTCGGCCACCCGACCGGTGCGGCCCCGCAGCGCCTCCCGCACCTCGGTGACGGCGGCGTAGAAGGCCGGGTCCTCCCTCGTGTCCTGGTCGCGGCGGTCGAGGCCGACCTCGACGACGGCCGTGATGCGGCCGGGGCGGGCCGACATGACGACCACCCGGTCCGACAGGAACACGGCTTCGGGGATCGAGTGGGTGACGAAGACGACGGTCGTGCCGGTCTCGGCGCAGATGCGGACCAGCTCGTCCTGCATGTGCTCCCTCGTCATCTCGTCGAGGGCGCCGAAGGGCTCGTCCATGAGGAGGATCGGCGGGCGGACGGCGAGCGCCCTGGCGATGGCCACCCGCTGCTGCATGCCGCCCGACAGCTCCCAGGGCCGGTGGCCGGCGAACTCGCCCAGCCGCACCAGCTCGAGCAGCTCCCTCGACCGCTCCCGGCGCCTGGCCCGGTCCCAGCCCCGCAGCTCCAGCGGCAGCTCGACGTTGGCCGCCACCGTCCGCCACTCGAACAGGCCGGCCTGCTGGAAGGCCATGCCGTAGTCCTGGTCGAGGCGGGCCTGGCGGGCCGGCTTGCCGTTGACGGTGACCGTGCCCGCGGTCGGCTGGATGAGGTCGGCGACGAGGCGGAGGAGCGTGGACTTCCCGCACCCCGACGGGCCGATCAGCGACACGAACCCGCCCGGCTCGACCTCGAGGTCGATGCCCCGCAGGGCGACGACCTCGTTGCGCCGGCCCCGGTTGAACACCTGGTCGACGCCGCTGACGGCGACCGCCGGCCCCCCGCTCACCTGGCCTCCCTCGGGCGGTGGTGGGCGAGCAGCCGGTCGGCCAGGTCGACGAGGGCGACGAAGCCGACGCCGAGGATCCCGGCGCCGATCACCGCGCAGTACAGGCGGGCCGGGTCGGTGAGGTACTGCTGGGCGTAGTCGATGATCAGCCGGCCGAGGCCGCCCCGCACCCCGGCCGAGATCTCCCCGACGATGGCGCCGACGACGGCCGACGTGGCCGCCACCTTCAGGGCCGGCACCAGGTAGGGCACGGCGGCCGGGAAGCGCAGCTTGACGACCGTCTGCCACCACGACGCGGCGTAGCTCCGCATCAGCTCCACGGAGTGGGGCTGGGGCGACTTCAGCCCCCGCAGGGCGTTCACCGAGACCGGGAAGAACGTGAGGTAGGTGGCGATGATCGACACCGACATCCACGGCTGCCACTCGACGACGCCGACGTCGATCTGGTTGCCCCACGCCACGACGAGCGGGGCGAGGGCGATCAGCGGCACGGTCTGGGAGACGATCACGTAGGGCAGCAGCCCCCGCTCGAGCCAGCCCGACCGGAGCATGACGAGGGCGAGGCCGAGGCCGATGACCAGGCCGGCCACGAACCCGGCGGCCGCCTCCCGGAACGTGAACAGGGCGGCGTCGAGCACGAAGCGCCAGAGCGGGGTCGAGTCGCCGGCCCGCTGGGGGTCGAAGAACCGGGTCAGCACGTCGGCGAACGGCGGCAGGGTGCGGTCGTCGGTCGGCACCGGCAGGTCGACGTTGGTGAGCGGCCACGTGCCGCCGGTGGCCTCGCCCATCGCCTTGTAGCCCGTCCACACCAGGCCGACGGCGGCCACCGCCCCGACGACGAGCAGCACCTTGGCGCCGGCGCCGGCGGCCAGGGACGGCGCCGCCGCGCCGACCTGCTCCTCGGGGGCCGGCGCCTCCACGGCGGAGGTGGTGGCGGCCACGGTCAGGACTTCGCGGCGACGATCTCGGCGAGCCTCGGGATCACGGACTCGCCGTACGCCTGGAGCGTGGCCTCCTTGGCGTCGTGCTGGAGGTAGATGGCGAACTGGTCGACCCCGAGGTCCTTCAGCTCGCACATCCGCTCGACGTGGTGGTCGACCGGGCCCAGCACGCAGAAGCGGTCGATCACGTCGTCGGGCACGAAGTCGGCGTGGGTGTTCCCGGCCCGCCCGTGCTCGTTGTAGTCGTAGCCCTTCCGGCCCTCGATGTAGCTGGTGAGGGCGGCCGGCACCTGCCCGCCGTCGGCTCCGTAGCGGGTGACGATGTCGGCCACGTGGTTGCCGACCATGCCGCCGAACCACCGGCACTGGTCCCGCTGGTGGGCGAGGTCGTCGCCCACGTAGGCCGGCGCGGCGACGCAGAACCGGATCGAGCCGGGGTCGCGGCCGGCCTCCTCGGCGGCCCGGCGCACGGCGGCGATGCTCCACGCCGCGATGTCGGGGTCGGCCAGCTGGAGGATGAACCCGTCGCCCACCTCGCCGGCGAGGGCCAGCGCCTTGGGCCCGTAGGCCGCCACCCAGACGTCGAGGCGGCTGTCCGGGTTCCACGGGAACCGCAGCCGGCTCCCCCGGTGCTCGACCTCCTCGCCGTTGGCCAGGCCGCGGATGACGGCGATCGACCGGCGCAGGGTGTCGAGCGTGGTCGGCTTGCCGTTCGTGACCCGCACGGCCGAGTCGCCCCGGCCGATCCCGCAGATCGTCCGGTTGCCGAACATCTCGTTGAGCGTGGCGAACAGCGAGGCGGTGACCGTCCAGTCCCTCGTCGCCGGGTTCGTCACCATGGGGCCGACGACGATGCGGTGGGTGGCCGCCAGCATCTGGCTGTAGACGACGAACGGCTCCTCCCACA
Source organism: Acidimicrobiales bacterium (assembly GCA_036399815.1). Lineage (NCBI taxonomy): Bacteria > Bacillati > Actinomycetota > Acidimicrobiia > Acidimicrobiales > Acidimicrobiales bacterium. Next base: position 5,421 of record DASWMK010000262.1, on the reverse strand, counting down.
GGAGGTGGGAGTCGAAGGTCCAGGCGTGGGTGAAGCCGAGGTTCTCGGCCTGGCGGGTGAGGTCCACCACCCGCCACGCCGGGGGGTTGGTCTGGAGGACGATCCCGAAGTCCACCGCTACCGGGTCCTGGGGAAGCCCAGGTCGACCGCGGAGGTCGCCGGGTCGGGCCAGCGGGAGGTCACGACCTTCGTGCGCGTGTAGAAGTCGATGCCCGCCGGGCCGTACATCGCGGTGTCGCCGAACAGCGAGGCCTTCCAGCCGCCGAAGCTGTAGTAGGCGACGGGGACGGGGATCGGCACGTTCACGCCGACCATCCCGCACACCGCGTCGAACTCGAACTGCCGGGCGGCGCCGCCGTCCCTCGTGAAGATGGCGCACCCGTTGCCGTAGGGGTTGTCGTTGACCAGCCCGACGGCCTCGTCGTAGGTGCCGGCCCGGACGACCGACAGCACGGGCCCGAAGATCTCGTCCTCGTACACCCGCATGCCCGGGCGGACGTGGTCGACCAGGGAGGCGCCGAGGAAGAAGCCGTCGCCGTCGAAGCGGCGCTCCCGGCCGTCCACGACGACGGTGGCGCCGTCCTCGGTGGCGGCGTCGAGGTAGGACGCCACCCGGTCCCGGTGCTCCCTCGTGATCAGGGGGCCCATCTCCGCCTCGGGGTCGGTGCCCGGGCCGATGCGCAGCTTCGGGAGCCGCTCGGCGATGGCCGCCACGAGGGGCTCGGCCACGTCGCCCACGGCCACGACCACCGAGATCGCCATGCACCGCTCGCCGGCCGACCCGTACGCGGCGGACACGGCGGCGTCGGCCGCCATGCCGACGTCCGCGTCGGGCAGCACGACCATGTGGTTCTTGGCGCCGCCGAGGGCCTGCACCCGCTTGCCGTGACGGGTGGCGGTCTCGTAGACGTGGCGGGCGACGGGCGTGGAGCCGACGAAGCTCACGGCGGCGACGCCCGGGTGCTCGAGGATCCGGTTGACGGCCTCGGCGTCGCCGTGGACGACGTTGAGCACGCCGTCGGGCAGCCCGGCCTCGGCGAACAGCTCGGCCAGCAGCAGCGGGGCCGACGGGTCCCGCTCGCTCGGCTTCAGCACGAACGTGTTCCCGCAGGCGACGGCGTTGGCGATCATCCACAGCGGGACCATGGCCGGGAAGTTGAACGGCGTGATGCCGGCGACCACGCCGAGGGGCTGGCGGACGGTGTGGACGTCCACGCCCGTCGCCGCCTGCTCGGTGAACCCGCCCTTCAGCAGCGCGGGCGCGCCGCAGGCGAACTCGACGTTCTCGATGCCCCTGGCCAGCTCGCCGGCCGCGTCGGCCCGCACCTTGCCGTGCTCGGAGGACAGCACGGCGGCCACCTCGGCCCGGCGGTCGTCGAGCAGGTGGCGGAACCGGAACATGATCTCGGTGCGCCGGGAGAGCGACGCCGACCGCCACGCCGGGAAGGCGTCGGCCGCGGCGGCGACGGCGTCGTCCACCTCGGCCGCCGACGCCAGGCCGACCTCGGCCTGGGTCTCACCGGTGGCCGGGTCGTACACCGGCCCGGAGCGGCCCGACGTGGACGGGACGAGCTTCCCGCCGATCCAGTGGTCGATGCGCCGGGTCACAGGAGGTACTCCGACTGGCCGCGCGGCAGGTAGCGGCCGTGGCCCTTGCGGCCGGTGTACTCGCCGTCCCGGACGACGACGGTGCCCCGGGAGAGCACGACGTCGACGTGGCCCTGCACGACGGTGCCCTCGTAGGCGGAGTGGTCCATGTTCATGTGGTGGGTCTCGACCCCGATCCTCGTCGTGCCGTCCGGGTCGTAGACGACCACGTCGGCGTCGGACCCCGGGGCGATCACGCCCTTGCGGGGGTACAGCCCGAACATGCGGGCCGGCGTGGTGCTGCACAGCTCCACCCACCGGGCGAGGGACAGCTTCCCGTCGACCACGCCCTGGTAGATCAGGTCCATGCGGTGCTCGACGCCGCCGATCCCGTTCGGGATCTTCGAGAAGTCGCCGATGCCCAGCTCCTTCTGCTCCTTGAAGCAGAACGGGCAGTGGTCGGTGCTGACGACCGAGAGGTCGTCGGTGCGCAGGTAGCGCCACAGCGCCTCCTGGTGGCCCTCCTCCCGGGAGCGCAGCGGCGTGGAGCACACGTACTTGGCGCCCTCGAAGCCGGGGGCCGACAGGTGCTCCTCGAGCGACAGGTACAGGTACTGCGGGCAGGTCTCGCCGAACACGTTCCAGCCCTGGTCCCGCGCCGCGGCGAGGGTGGCGACCGCCTGCATGGCCGACATGTGGACGATGTAGAGCGGCGCCCCGGTCAGCTTGGCCAGCATGATCGCCCGGTGGGTGGCCTCCTCCTCGGTCTCCCACGGGCGGGTGAGGCCGTGGTAGCGGGGCGCGGTGTCGCCCCTGGCCAGCGCCTGCTGGACGAGCACGTCGATGGCGATGCCGTTCTCGGCGTGCATCATCACGAGCGAGCCGTTGGCCGCCGCCGTCTGCATGGCCCGCACGATCTGGCCGTCGTCGGAGTAGAAGACGCCCGGGTAGGCCATGAACAGCTTGAAGCTGGTGAGCCCCTCGGCCACCAGCTCGTCCATGGCCTTCAGCGAGTCGTCGTCCACGCCGCCGACGATCTGGTGGAAGCCGTAGTCGATGGCGCACTGGCCGTCGGCCTTGGCGTGCCACGCGGCCAGGCCGTCCTGCACCCGCTCGCCGGTCCGCTGGACGGCGAAGTCGACGATCGTGGTGGTGCCGCCCCAGGCCGCCGCCCTGGTGCCGGTCTCGAACGTGTCGGACGCGAAGGTGCCACCGAAGGGCAGCTCCATGTGCGTGTGGCCGTCGACCCCGCCCGGCACGACGTACTTGCCGGTGGCGTCGATCACGGTGTCGGCGCTCGCCGCGAGGTCGGCGCCGAGCGCGGTCGACCCGGGCTCGACCAGGGCGACGATGCGCTCGCCGTCGATCAGCACGTCGGCCCGGCTCGCCCCGGTGGCGCTCAGCACGGTGCCGTTGGCGATCAAGGTGGTCACTCGGTTGTTCCCTCCCCCGTCGTGCGGATCAGAGCCCGGCCGCGACCGCGTCCGCGGCGTCGGCGAGGATCGCCGTCGCCTCGGCCATCTCGTCGTCGGTGACGCTGAGCGGCGGCGCGATGCGCAGCACGTTCCCGTAGAGCCCGCCCTTGCCGACGAGCAGCCCCCGCTTCCTGGTCTCCTCCATGAAGGCGGCGGCCGCCGCCGGCCACGGCTCCGGCCCGCCCAGCCGGTCGCCCGTGCCCGGCACGCAGGTCTCGACGGCCTGCATCAGGCCCCGGCCCCGCACGTCGGCCACGAACGGGTGGCGCTCGGCGATGCGGTGCAGCGCGTCGGCGAGGGTGTGGCCCTGCTTCTGCGCGTTGCCCTGGAGGTCCCTCGACAGCAGCACGTCGAGGGTGGCCAGCGCGGTGGCGCAGGCGAGCGGGTTGCCGCCGAAGGTCGAGATGCTGTTCGACGGGATGCTGTCGAGCACCTCGGCCCGGCCGGCCACGGCGCCGAGCGCGGTGCCGTTCCCGATGCCCTTGGCCATCGTCATGAGGTCGGGTGCCACGCCGTGGGCCTGGTAGCCCCAGAAGTGGTCGCCGGTGCGGCCGAAGCCGGTCTGCACCTCGTCGGTGACGAACAGGATGCCGTGCTCGGCGAGCACCTCCTGGAGCGCCCCGAACAGCCCGTCCGGCGGGGTGGCGAACCCGCCGACCCCCTGGATGGGCTCGGCGATCATGCAGGCCACGTCGCCGCTCGTGCACATGTCGATGACGTCGCGGAGATCCTGCACGCAGGCCGCCACGTAGCCCTCGTCGTCGAGGTGGCGGAACGGGCTGCGCAGGCGGTAGCCGCCGTGGACGAAGGACACCTGGAGCCCCGAGAGGCTGGTCGGCGACCACGACCGGTTGGCGGTGATGGCCACCGTGCCGAACGAGCGGCCGTGGTAGCTGTTGCGCAGGGCGATGACCTGGTTGCTGCGGCGGAAGCAGGTGGCGGCGAGCAGGGCGGCCTCGTTCGCCTCGGTGCCCGACGCCGTGAAGAACACCTTGGCGCCGGGGATGCCCGACAGCTCGGACAGGCGCTCGGCCAGCTCCACGAGCGGCGTGCTGAGGTACAGGGTCGAGGTGTGGAGCAGGCGGCCGGCCTGCTCCCGGATGGCCTCGACCACCTCGGGCACGGCGTGGCCGACGCTGGTCGTGAGGATGCCGGCGAAGAAGTCCAGGTAGCGCTGCCCGTCGGCGTCCCAGACGTGGCGGCCCTCGCCCCGGACCAGCTCGATCGGCTGCTCGTAGTAGAGCGCCAGCCAGCTCGGCGTGACGGCGCGGTGGCGCCGGAGCAGGTCGCCGCTCAAGGCGCGACCAGGCCGTCGTAGGCGTCCGGACGACGGTCCCGGTAGAACTGCCAGCGCCGCCGGACCTCGGCCAGCAGGTCGAAGTCGAGGTCGCGGACGATGAGCTCGGCCTCGTGGGCATCGCCCACCTCGCCGACGAACTTGCCCTCGGGGTCGACGAAGTAGCTGGTGCCGTAGAAGTCGTTCTCGCCCAGGTCCTCGATGCCGACCCGGTTGATGGCCCCGATGAAGTACTCGTTGGCGACGGCCGACGCCGGCTGCTCGAGCTGCCACAGGTACGAGGACAGGCCGCGGTGGGTGGCCGACGGGTTGAACACGATCTGGGCGCCGTTCAGACCGAGGGCCCGCCAGCCCTCGGGGAAGTGGCGGTCGTAGCAGATGTAGACGCCGACCGGCCCGACGGCCGTCTGGAACACCGGGTACCCGAGGTTGCCGGGGCGGAAGTAGAACTTCTCCCAGAAGCCCTTCACCTGGGGCAGGTGGGTCTTGCGGTACTTGCCGAGGTAGGTGCCGTCGGCGTCGACGACGGCCGCCGTGTTGTACATGACCCCCGGCTGCTCCTCCTCGTACACCGGGAGGACCATCACCATGCCGAGCTCGGCGGCCAGGGCGGAGAACCGCTCGACCGTCGGGCCGGGCACGCTCTCGGCGTAGCTGTACCACTCGGCGTCCTGCACCTGGCAGAAGTACGGGCCGTAGAACAGCTCCTGGAAGCAGATCACCCTCGCGCCCTGGGCGGCGGCGTCCCTGGCGTACTCCTCGTGGGCCTTGATCATCGTCTCCTTGTCGCCGGTCCAGTTCGTCTGGACCAGCGCGGCCCTGATCGTGGTCATCCTCGGCCTCCCCGATGCGCACTCGTCGGCGCCGCGATGGTACCGCCCGGCCCCCGGGGGGTTCCCCGGGGGGCCGGACGGTCCTGGGGGGACTAGCTGTAGTGACCACGGAGGTTGTTGACGGGGTCCGCGTGTGAGTGAGCCCCCGGGGTGAGTGTGGAGCTGCCAGGCAACACACGAACCCAGGGGGCTCGATGCACGGTAACGCTCGGCTGACGCCGCTCGGGCG
>DASWMK010000261.1 GCA_036399815.1 Acidimicrobiales bacterium | reverse complement strand
AGCCATTCGCGTCGGGCGTCGGCTGACAACCGGCGGAACTCGCGGGTGAGGCGGGGGCGCGGGGGGTGCGACGGGTGCCCTTCGTCGGGCGGCGCGTCGGCTGCTGATTCGCGACGAGTGGCCTCGGGGGCCGGCGCGTCGGGTGCCGGAGCCTCCGGCGGGGGCGGCGTAGCACCGCGGGTGGTGCCTTCGAGCAGCTTGGCGCGCTGCTCGGGTGGGGTGTTCTGCCAGAGGCGGAACGCGTCCCTCGACCGGATGCCGAGGGTGGTCGCCTCGTAGGCCGGGTAGGTGACCGGGCCGAACTCGTACAGCCTGATCTCCTTGATCGTCCGTTCCGGGAGCCGATCGGGGTTGTCGGCCGTGGCGGCCTTCGGTTCGTTCCACTCCTCGCGAACGACCGAGAACCGGAACGACTGGCCGTAGAGGGCGCCGTCGTCGATGAGGGCGCGCAGGTCCCGGTTGTAGGACGTGTCCGACAGGGGGACCTCGGCGTACATGCCGCGGCTCCGGGGTTCCATCAGCGACGGGCGGCCGAGGGGCTTGTCGCCGATCTGGGGGTCGAAGCCGTGGTTGAACAGGACGACGACCCGGTCGCCGCGCTCCTCCAGCGTCTTGCTCACCGCACCGGAGGAGACGCGTTCCAGGAACCGGCCTTCCCACGAGTCGATCTCGGTCCACGCGTTGAAGACGATCGGGTAGCCGACCATTGTCCCCAAGCCCTGCTCGTCGTCGCCGTCGGCGCGCAGCAGGCCGGCGACGACGGCGTCCCCGTCGACGCGGGCGACGCGCAGCGGCGTCGATCGGATGAGGTCGTCGCGGGGCGCGTCGGGCATCAGGGCGGTTCCCCTCGGGAGATGAACGGGGTCGTGCTAAGCGGCCGGTGCGGCCGGTTGGGCGGCGTCGCTGCCCGGCTCCTTGAGCTGCACCGACACCTTGCCGGTGTGCTTGAGGAGCGAGAAGTCCTCGGCCAGCACCGCCTTGACGACGGAGTCCGGGTCGAAGCCTTCCTGCACCAGCGCCCGGATCGTTTCAGCCCGGGTCTGCTGAATCCTCGCCGCCGCCTCCTGATCCTCTTGGAGGGCGGGGATGTCACGGTCGTCGTACCAGAGCCGCGCCCGCTCCGGGACGCTCACCACGGTTGACAAGGCGGCGGAGCAGGAGCGCCACAGCGGCCGGATCGTCATGTCGGCGAACCGGCGCTTCGCCTGCCCGTAGTTCGAGTACGTCGCCGACTCCAACCCCTCGGACAGGCCGACGATGATCGGCGGCGTCCCCGCCGCGGCGGCGATGCGAGTCTCCCCGGCGGCCTGGATCGACCGGTAGTCCATGTCCTTGAAGCTCGACCCGACCACCGTGGCGTCGGCGCCGCCGCCGAGGTACAGCGTCTTCCACGCGTTGATGAAGCTGCGGTGCTCCCCTTCGAGCATCGCCTTGAACTTCTCGGCCTTCTCGGGGGCGATGCTGGCGTCGAACTTGACGACCATGTTCGGGGTGGCGGCGTGGTCGAAGAACGCGATCTTGTGGTCCGTCGACGCCGAATCTCCCCGCACCTCCCGCAGGACCGGGGTCATCCACGACATGCCCCGGTACGTCGCCGTCGGGTCGGGGATCGGCGCCCAGTGGGCGACTTCCTCGCGGGCCATCACGATCGGGTCGCGTCCCGACCCGGGGCCGCCCGGCTCGTACAGGTAGCCGACCACCTCAGAGTTGATGAGGTCGTCGTTCGACCCGAGGATGATCGTCGTCCAGTCGGGTCGGAGCCGTTCAAGGGCGGCCGTCCGCGCTGTCGGGTCGGTGCGGCGGATGTAGGCGTTGCCGGCGAGGTCAACATCTTGGATCATGCGGGCCAGCAGTTCGCCGGTAGAGCCGTTCACCCACGGCGTTTCGAGCAGCAGCAGTTCCGGCGTCCAGAACAGATCCTGCGGCCGGCCGGCGCGGAGCTGCTGCCACATGAACCGGGCTTCGGTGAACACCATGAGCCTGGCCGCCTGCACGGCGAACACGACCCCGTTGCGCTTGTAGATCGACGACACCCGGCCGGCGAACCCGTCGTCGGACTTCTCGCCCGGCTTCCCGTAGGTCTGGATGGGCTGGCCGGTGTAACCGGCGCCGCCGAAGTACAGCGACGCGGTCACGTCCTGCGCGTAGTCCTCCAACGAGTACCGCTGCTCATCGCCGCCGCTGGAGCGCAGCCGCTGGAGGAGGTTCACCCCGGTCAGCTACGGCGTCAACGACAGCCGGGTCGGGACACCGGACCGGGGGTCGTCCGACAGGACTTCGATGTCGGCGCCGGGGCCGAGGATCAGCGCCTTCCGGCCGGGGAACACGTCGGCGAGCCGCTCGCGGAGGTGCCACGCCTCCTCCGGCGACGGCCGGTGAGGCAGGCGGACGACGAGAACGTCACCCGGGTCGAGATGGAGGCGTCGAACGTCCTCTAGTTCGATGGTCACGGTCACCTCCAACGTCGACGAGCAGCAGACCACCGGCACCAGCACCGACCCCGGCGACGATCAGCGCCGCAGGGACGGACCACATCGCGACGCCAGCCACCACGGCCGCCGCGCCGACGGCGACGAGCGCGACGGCGGCGATCAGCCGAACGCGAACCACGGGTCGCTCGCCTCCCCGGCCGTCCGCCACAGGTAGTAGGCAATGGTCGCTGCCACCAGCGGCGAGATGTCCACCTCCGAATCCCGCCGCGACCACTTCCACGCGTCGCCCGACTGCCGGCGGCGCGCCCCCACCACTGCCAGGTTCAGCGCCTGCTGGTCCCGGTGGACGAACTGTCGTTCCACCACCGCGTCGACCAGGTCGGCGCACGCCCTCTGCGAACGGGGGCCGTCCAACAGCACCACGTCGACGTTCGGGTCGTCCGGGTCGGCGCCGACGGTCAGGCCGGCGTCGATCAGGTCGTTGACGAGCACACCGGCCGGCCCGGCGGGGTCCAACCCGACCGCCTTCGGACGGTGACGCGCCCGGAGTTCCAACAGCCGGGGGACCACCCACGCGGTTCCCCGGCGGTGGTCGAGGACCGGTTGGCCGTCGTCGTCCTCGTCTGCGGTGATCTCGACGGGGCCGCCGCAGACGACGATCGCCGCAGACGCGCTGTTCGGGGACACGTCCACGGCGAACACCAGCGGCTCCCCGGGAGCCGCGCCGCGGTCGGCGCACTCGGCCCACCGCTCCAACGAAAACCCCGTCACCGCGATCGGGTCCTGCCACCAGCCGAGCCGCTCCCTCGCGAACTCGGCGGGCGTCATCGACCGGCGCTCGGTGCGGACGAAGTCCTCCGAGATGCGCCGGCCCAACGCCAGGTTCGCCGACCGGATCAGATCCATGTCGTCCAACGCGCACCCATCGGACCCGAGAGCGTGGTTGCACTCGTCGGACGCGCACGGCTTCTGCGGGGCGCACCACTCGATGTAGGCGAGCGACGGGTCGCCCCCCTTCCGGCCCCGGTCCCGTATCGAGCGGAGCACGTCCGCCGACACCCCGCCGGCCGACGAGCCGTACAGGATTTGCGGGTTCCCCTCCACCGACTTCGCCGACAGGGTCGGGATCAGCGACCCCATGTGAGACGGCTGCAACGCGAACGCCTCGTCCAAGATGATCCGGTCGCCCGTCAGGCCACGGCCGCCGGTCTTCGTCCTCGCCCGAAACCGGAGCCGCTGGCCGGACAGGAACTCGATGCCCTCCTCGCCGTTCGCCTCGTTCACACGGCGAACCCGGCGGCGGAGGAAGTCGAACCCGTCGATCACCTCCTTCACGTCCCGAAACGCTTCCATCGCCGTGTTGAACTCGTGCGCCGTCCACACCACGTACTCGGTTTCGAACACGTACAGGTCGGCGAGGGCGACGACCTTGAACACGTGCGTCTTGATGTTCTGCCGGGGGGCGACGATCGCCGCCTCCACCGCAGCCCACCGGCCGCCCGGCCGCTCCGCGAGGATCGCGTCCAACGCGACCCTCTGCTCCGGGTCCAGCCCTACACCGGCCTGCTCGGCGAACTCGGCCGCCTCGCCGCCCGCCGTCGACACGTGGTCCGGCACCCACAGGAACGCCGGCTCGACGAGGGTGTCAGCCAGCGCCACGAAGCCGCTTCTCGCGCCGCGCCCTCAGCTCGTCGACCGGGTCCCCCACCGCCGTAGCGTCCTTCGTCGCCTCCGCCAGCGTCGCCCGCAGCTCCTTCACCACCGCCGCCAACGCCGACCCCCGCTCCTCACCCGAGTCGACCCGCTCCGCCAACGCCAACGCCGCTGCCCCCAACGGCGAACCCAACCGCCCCGCCGCCTCAAGCGCCTCCCGGGCCGCCCGCACAACCCCCGCCTCCGTCGGTCGGGGCATCGGCGTCACCACCGGCTTCGCCGGCCGGCCCTGCCCGTGCTTCGCCCGGCAACTGTCACAACAGAACCGGCTCGTCTTCCGCTTCGCCTCATACGGACGGCCGCAGTGGTCACACCGACGCTCCACCGGCATCACCACCTCCGCGACGGCGGAGGATCATCCCCCGCCCGACTCACCCTCCGCGCCCTCCCCAACACCTGCGACAACCGACCACCCGCCGCACGGTTGCACGACGCGTGCTCCCACCGCAGCGGGCTACCCGCCCCACCTAGCGCCCGGTCCTCCGCATGCCCAGCGTCCAAGGCCTGCCCCGCCACCATCGGCTCCTTACACCTCGGGCACAACTGCCCTGGACGAGGCGGCGGCAACAACGCCCGCTGCCGGTCGTAATCCGACCCCAACCCCCGCTCATGCCGACTACGACGCTGCGGCAACTTTACGTAACCTCAACCTCTCGGGGAGAGAAGCCGGACCACCCCGGCGGTCCTGGGCTTGTCGGTGTTCGCGATGCGGACCCACCCCCCCCGGCCTCAGGTCTTGCGTGGCGGTAGGGGCTTCGGCTGGTTTCGCGGCGGGTCCGGCACATGCGGCATCCGGACTGAGTAGCCAGACCCATCAACAGGAAGGCCAGAGCAAGTGCGAGAGCAGATGGTCAGTCCAAGGCAACCCGGAACGGTTCGCTGGCGACGGCGAAGATGGCAGCTGCGCCGACTTTGCCCGGCGTCGTGGAGGAGGCGGACTTTGGGGCCGACGAGTTCGTAGGTGCCGTCGTGCGCAGCGCGGGTGGTGGTAAGCGCTTCCCGGTGCCAACGGTCTTCGGGGCCGTCGCCGACCGGCACCCAGCCGACGGTCTTGCTGGTGTGCGGGTCGTGGTCGACCGGTTCGAAGCCTTCCGGTGCAGGCCTGCCCGGTTTGAGTTCGTGGCGCTTGTAGAGGCGGGCCGTCGCGGATCAGGCAGCAGGAGCCCGTCGTACTTGCGGGTCGCTGTGCCTTCACCGGCGAGGACCCATTCGCAGCCGGGGGTGACGTGTGGGGTGAGGCTGCGGCGGTCTTCGGTTCGCTGGAACAGCGTCGGGATCTTCTTCACGGCGCTGAGGCTCCCGGCGCGTGGCACCAGTCAACGCTTAGCGTACATCTTGGGGTACACGATGGGATGCAGCACCTACCCTCAGTCGCCACGAGGGCGGGCGCCGACACGATAGAGGTCGAGCCGATCCGGGTGGCCGTCGACCGTCAGCCAGGCTCCGGCCTGCTCGGACGGGTCGAAGGCGCCGATGACCGCTCGGATCACCCGCTCGTGGTCGCCGTTGAGGGCCACGCTGGCCGTGTAGGTGAAGTCGGGGAGGAGCATCACCCGGCTCGCCTCCACAGCTTCCGGCCCTCGGCCCGGGCACGCACATCCGACAGCGACGGCAGCTTCCCCGTCGCCAGCACGTCGTGATAGCAGGACCGGCACAACGGCATCGGCCGGGGCAGGTTCCCCTTCACCGTCGACCTGCGATGCACCGGCGACCAGTGATTCACCCGGGCGCAGGATTCGCAGCGTTCCTTGTTGTCGACCTTCGCCCGATCAGCCTCCGAGCGGAGCCGGTCGGCGGTCGGGCCGTCCACCCGGTAGGTGGCCTGCAACACGGACAGCTCGTCGGCGTCGCGGCGCATCCGGAGCAGCAGGTCGTTCATCTTCCGTAGATCGGAGGCCGCCCGATCGGGGTGGATCGCCGCCTCGCCCGTCGGGTCGGACACCGCCGGCATGGGGATGCCCTCGTCGTCCGCCACCGTCGCGTGACCGGACGTGCGGTCCGTCTCCAACCGCTGCGCCTGAGGCCGGCCCTCCAACGCGAGCAGCATCCCCGACGCCGTCCCATACGGGTCGAACTCGTTGACAACCGCCTTCACCCGGTTCAGCGCCTTGCGACGTTCGGAGTCCCTCACGCTTTCTTCTCGTCGGGGGTGTAGGAGGACTTGGACATGAGAATCAGGAACCGCCGTTGACCTGGGCAACGAGCGCGGCGAACCGGCCGGACTCTTCTGCGTTCAACGCCGCAGCGAGGTCGATCAGTCGTTGACGGGCTTCGGCCTTCGCCGCAGGGACACTCTCCCAGCGGGCGGGGCCGACGATGCGGGCGGCGTGACGCAGCAGGTCGGCGACAGCCTCAAGCACGTCCGGCGCGGCCAACGACGCCGCCGTCTCGGCCTCCAACGTTCGGCGGTCCGCTGCGATCTCCATTCGCGCCCACTGGACGGCTTCCCGCTCGCCTCGGGCTTCGGCGATCAGCGTCCTCGCCTTCGCCGACAGGGAACGGGTGAACGCCGCCTCGTCGGCCTCGTAGCGGCGCATCCGGGCGAGACGCTCGGGTTCGTCGGCGGGAGGCTGGTCGGTCGTCACCCGGCGGAGGAGCCGCACGACGGTGTCGAGCTTCACGTCGCCGACCAGAGGTTGTGGCCGCTTCGCTACCCGCCAGCGGGCGTCCTCCTTGTCCTTCACGGGGAAGGCCGGGCCTTGACGGCAGTCCTGAGGCGGCTAGCGCTCGACCACAACCGTCGCGCCTCCGTCTGTCCGATGCTGGCGAGGGCTGCATCCGGGGCCACCCACGAAGCGAAACGGGCGAGCATCAGGCCACCTGCTCGAACAGCGACGGCTCAGGTGCAGATGCTCGGCGATGACCGAACTGTCGGGCCGTCTCTTCGACATGGCACCGGTGGCACAGCGTCTCAAGGCCGTCGAGGTGATGGTGACAGCCAACGACTGCGTGCCTGCCGAGAACGGGGTTGATGTGGTTGACCTCCAACGACGGCACCCGGAGGAACATCCAGTAGGCCTCCTGTGCGCTCGGCGCCCATGTGGACACCGGGCCGCAGACGAGACACAGCAGGTGGGCGAACTCCTCGCGGCGCTGACGTTCCTCGTGCGGGTCGTGGCCGCAACGGACGCACCGGTTGCCGTCGCGGCGCTTCGCCGCCTCACGGGCCTCGTTCCAACCGTGGTTCTCCCAGTAGGCCGTCGAGCAGGCGGTGCTGCACCAGCGGCGGGCGCGCCCGGTGAGCTTCGCCCCGCACCAGTCGCAGCCCTCCGGGGCGGCCATCGCCGCAGGACAACCCATGGGCCTACCGCTCCAGCGACACGCCGTCGGGGGACACCAGCCGCCACCCCGCTACGAGCAGGCCGTTCACGGCCGCCACCGCCGCGTGGTGCGTCGTGGTGGACAGCGCCTCGTAGGTCACGTCCACCGCCGCGTCGAACGCCTTCGCTTCCGGAGCGGGAAGGTCGGGGCGGTCACCGAGGTCGCACACCAGCGCCGCCATCAGATCGTGCGACGCTCGACTGACACACCGCGAGAGA
>DASWMK010000260.1 GCA_036399815.1 Acidimicrobiales bacterium | reverse complement strand
CGTGAACGACACCGACGGATTCGCGTCGTGCAACACCTTCGTGATCGCCGCCGTCAACGTCGTCTTCCCATGATCGATATGACCCATCGTCCCCACATTCAAATGGGGCTTCGTACGCTCGAACTTCGCCTTGGCCATGGGAAACCTCGAAGACCTTTCTCGGAGGGGTCACTCGCCCCGGACGCGGGCCACGATCTCGGCCGCGATGGACTCCGGAACCTGCTGGTAGGAGTGGAACTGCATCGTGTAGGTCGCGCGCCCCTGGGTGCGCGAACGCAGGTCGGTAGCGTAGCCGAACATGTCCGAGAGCGGCACCAGCGCCCGGATGACCTGGCTGTTGCCCCGCTGCTCCATGCCCTCGATCTTGCCCCTGCGGCTCGACAGGTCGCCGATGACGTCGCCCATGTAGTCCTCGGGGGTGACGACCTCGACGGCCATGACCGGCTCGAGGAGGACGGGCTTGGCCTTGCGGGCGGCCTCCTTCAGCGCCATCGACCCGGCGACCTTGAAGGCCATCTCGGAGGAGTCGACCTCGTGGTAGGAGCCGTCGACGAGCACGGCCCGCACGTCGACGAGCGGGTAGCCGGCGAGCACGCCCGAGCTGAGCGACTGCTGGATGCCCTGGTCGACGGCCGGGATGTACTCCCGGGGGATGCGGCCGCCGCTGATCTTGTCGACGAACTCGTAGCCGCCGCCCGGGCCGGTGGGCTCGAGGTTGATGACCACGTGCGCGAACTGGCCGGCGCCGCCGGTCTGCTTCACGTGCCGGTAGACGACGTTCTCGACCGAGCGGCTGATCGTCTCCCGGTAGGCGACCTGCGGGCGGCCGACGTTGGCGTCGACCTTGAACTCCCGCAGCATGCGGTCGACCAGCACCTCGAGGTGCAGCTCGCCCATGCCGGAGATGACGGTCTGGCCGGTGTCCTCGTCGGTGCGGACCTGGAAGGTCGGGTCCTCCTCGGACAGCGCGTAGAGGGCCTTGCCCAGCTTGTCCTGGTCGGCCTTGGTCTTCGGCTCGACGGCCACGTGGATGACCGGCTCGGGGAACTCCAGGGACTCGAGCACGATGTGGTGCTGCGGGTCGCACAGGGTGTCGCCCGTGCTCGTGTGCTTCAGGCCGACGGCGGCGACGATGTCGCCGGCGAAGACGGCGTCCTTGTCCTCGCGGTGGTTGGCGTGCATCTGGAGGATGCGGCCGATCCGCTCGCGGTTGCCCTTCGTGGCGTTGTAGACGTGGGAGCCGGCCTTGAGCGTGCCGGAGTAGACGCGGAAGTAGGTGAGCTTGCCGACGAACGGGTCGCTCATGATCTTGAAGGCGAGCGCGGCGAACGGCTCGGAGTCGTCCGGCTTGCGGGTGAGCTCCTCCTCGCCCCGGACGTCGGTGCCCGAGACGGGGGGCAGGTCGAGCGGCGACGGCAGGAAGTCGACGACCGCGTCGAGCATGGGCTGCACGCCCTTGTTCTTGAAGGCGCTGCCGCACAGCACGGGGACGACCTCGTTGGCGATGGTGCCGTGGCGCAGGGCCCGGCGCAGGTCCTCGCCGGTGATCTCCTCGTCGCCCACGTACTTCTCGAGGATCGTCTCGTCGAAGGCCGACAGCACGTCGATGAGGTCGTGGCGGTAGGCCTCGGCCTGGTCGGCGAGGTCCTCGGGGATCGGGGTGACCTCCCAGCGCTCGCCCATGCCGTCGACGTCGTCCCAGACGAGGCCGCGCATGTTGATGAGATCGACCATGCCCCGGAAGTGGCCCTCGGCGCCGATCGGCAGCTGGACGACGGCGACGTTGGCCTCGAGCCGGCTGCGGATGCTCTCCACGGCGGCGAAGAAGTCGGCCCCGATCCGGTCCATCTTGTTGACGAAGCAGATGCGGGGGACGCCGTACTTGTTGGCCTGGCGCCACACGGTCTCGGTCTGGGGCTCCACGCCGGCGACGGCGTCGAAGACGGCGACGGCGCCGTCGAGCACGCGCAGGGACCGCTCGACCTCGACGGTGAAGTCGACGTGGCCGGGGGGGTCGATGATGTTGATCCAGTGGTCCTTCCCCCGGCACGTCGTGGCCGCCGACGTGATGGTGATGCCCCGCTCCTGCTCCTGGACCATCCAGTCCATCTGGGCCGCGCCCTCGTGGACCTCGCCGATCTTGTACGTCTTCCCCGTGTAGTAGAGGATGCGCTCGGTCGTCGTGGTCTTGCCCGCGTCGATGTGGGCCATGATCCCGATGTTGCGGGTCTTGTGGAGGGGGTACTCGCGGATGGTCGGGGCCTCAGCCATGTCTCGCTTCGCTCACTTCGTGTCTCGTCGCGTGTCGTCGTAGGTGCAACACCGATCCGGGCCCGGACATGCCACGACCGGGCACACGGCCCGGTCGCAGGGGGCACACCGGGGGGCGCACCCCCGGCACGTGACGGGGATGGGTCAGCTGGTCGTGGTGGTCTTCATGGCGCGCCGAACCTCTACCAGCGGTAGTGGGCGAAGGCCTTGTTGGACTCCGCCATCTTGTGGAGGTCCTCACGGCGCTTGACCGAGGCGCCGACGCCGTTCGAGGCGTCGAGCAGCTCGTTGGCCAGGCGCTGGGCCATCGTCTTCTCGCGGCGCTGGCGGGAGTAGCCGACCAGCCACCGGATGGCGAGCGTGTTGGCCCTGCGGGGCCGGACCTCGACGGGCACCTGGTAGGTGGCGCCGCCGACCCGGCGGCTGCGCACCTCGAGCTGGGGCCGGACGTTGTCGACGGCCCGCTTCAGCGCGGCGATCGGCTCGTTGCCGGTCTTGTCCCTGATCGTGTCGAGCGCCTCGTACACGATGCGCTCGGCCACCGACCGCTTGCCCCGCTGGAGCACCTTGTTGGTCAGCTGGGTGACGACCACCGAGCGGTAGATCGGATCGGGCATGAGCTCCCGGCGCGGGGCCGGGCCCTTGCGAGGCATCTCAGCCCCCCTTCTTGGCGCCGTAGCGGCTGCGGGCCTGCTTGCGGTCCCGGACGCCTGAGGCGTCGAGGGTGCCGCGGATGATCTTGTAGCGGACGCCGGGCAGGTCCTTCACCCGGCCGCCGCGGACGAGCACGATCGAGTGCTCCTGGAGGTTGTGCCCCTCGCCCGGGATGTAGGCGGTGATCTCCATCCCGCTGGTGAGGCGGACGCGGGCGACCTTGCGCAGCGCCGAGTTCGGCTTCTTCGGCGTCGCCGTGTACACGCGCGTGCAGACCCCCCGGCGCTGCGGGGCGCCCTTCAGCGCGGGGGTCTTGCCCTTCGTGGGCTTGGCCTCGCGACCCTTCCTGACCAGCTGCTGGATGGTGGGCACTCGCTACCTCGGTGGTGGGGAACCGGTGACCGGCGCGGCCACGGGGGCGCAGCACGGCCGACCGACCATGCTAGGCCCACCCCCGGTCAACGGCAAACGGCGGACCGGTCGGGCGGCGCAGCCGGGGATCGAGGGCGCCCGTCGCCGCCGCCCGGGGGCGGTCGCCGGGCCGCCCGCGGCCGAGGGACCACGGCCACTCGACCGCGCCGACGCCGCTCCGGACGCGGCGATGGCCGCGGCCGGGTCGACCCCGGCCGCGGCCATCCGGTCCGCTGCGTCCGTGCCCTAGCCGGCCGACTCCTCGCCGGGGGCGAGGGCGATGACCTCGGCCACCTCGGGGTCGACCTCGTCGCCGTCGGCCGACGCCGACCCGCCGATGCCCGAGAGCCACTCGGCCAGGCTGGTCTCCTCGGAGGACCAGAACTCCATCGGCTGGTAGTCCGGGGCGTGGGTGTCGATGTCCCGGTAGTGGGTCATCCCCGTGCCGGCCGGGATCAGCTTGCCGATGATGATGTTCTCCTTCAGGCCGAGCAGCGAGTCCGAGCGGGACTCGATGGCGGCCTCGGTGAGCACCCTGGTCGTCTCCTGGAACGACGCCGCCGACAGCCACGAGTCGGTGGCGAGCGACGCCTTGGTGATGCCCATCAGCTCCGGACGGCCCTCGGCCGGGGTGCGGCCGGCGGCCCTGCGGTGCTGGTTGACCTCGGCGAAGCGCTTGGCGTCGACCCGCTCGCCGGGGAGGAAGTTGACGTCCTCCGCGTCCTCGGGCTCGTACTCGCCGGGCTCGGACACGGCCACCCGGCGGGTCATCTGGCGCACGATCAGCTCGATGTGCTTGTCGTGGATCGACACGCCCTGGTCCCGGTAGACCTTCTGGACCTCGGAGACCAGGTACTGCTGGGTCTCGCGGACGCCCTTGATCTCGAGGAGCTCCTTCGGGTCCCGAGGGGTCTTGTCGTCGCCGGTGATGGCCTGGCCGGCCGTGATCTCCTGGCCGTCGACGATCGAGAGCCGGACGAGGGTCGGGATCGTGTAGGTGTCCTCGGTGCCGTCGTCGCCGACGATCGTGACGACCCGGCCCTTGCCCTCGTCCTCGGCCACCCGCACGACGCCCGAGGTGCGGGCCAGGGTGGCCTTGCCCCGCGGGCTGCGGGCCTCGAACAGCTCGACGACGCGGGGGAGGCCGCCGGCGATGTCGCCGCCGCCGGCGATGCCGCCGGTGTGGAACGTCCGCATGGTGAGCTGGGTGCCCGGCTCGCCGATGGACTGGGCGGCGATGACGCCGACCGCCTCGCCGAGCTCGATCGTGCGGCCGGTGGCCAGCGAGCGGCCGTAGCACTTGGCGCACACGCCGAAGTCGGCCTGGCAGGTGAGGACCGAGCGGACCCGGACCCGGTCGACCTGGGGGTCGTCCCGGAGCTGCTCGAGCTCGGCGTCGCCGATCTCGGTGCCGGCCGGGATGACCGTGCCGTCCGAGAGGGTGGCGTCGGCCGCGAGGGTCCGGCCGAACAGCCGGGTCTCGAGGTAGCTGCGCCGGCCGGCGGCGTCGGGGACGATGCCGTCGAGCCACAGGCCGCGGGCGGGGTCGCCCTCGCGGTGGCAGTCGTCCTCCCGCACGATCAGCTCCTGGGCCACGTCGACGAGGCGGCGGGTCAGGTAGCCGGAGTCGGCGGTCCGGAGGGCCGTGTCGACCAGGCCCTTGCGGGCGCCCGGCGTGGCGATGAAGTACTCGAGCATCGACAGGCCCTCGCGGAAGTTCGACTTGATCGGGCGGGGGATCATGTCGCCGCGGGGGTTGGCCACCAGGCCGCGCATGCCGGCGATCTGGCGGACCTGCATCATGTTCCCTCGGGCCCCCGAGCCGACCATCATGTCGATCGGGTTGAACCGGGTGGCCCGGAGGGCGTCCTCCATGGCCTTGCGGACCTCGTCGGTGGCGTTGGTCCAGATCTCGACTTCCTTCTGGCGCCGCTCGCCGTCGGTGATGATGCCCCGGCGGAACTGGGTCTCGACCTTCTCCGCCTCCCGCTCGTGGCGGTCGAGGATGGCCTTCTTCGCCTCCGGCGTGCGGACGTCCTCGATGGAGATCGTGAGCCCGGACTGCGAGGCGTAGCGGAAGCAGAGGTCCTTGATGGCGTCGAGGCTGCGGGCCACGACGGCCTTCGGCTCGTTGTTGGCCAGCCAGTCGACGATCTCGCCGATGTCGCGCTTCTTCACCGGGCGGTTCACGAAGTGCGGGTAGTGGTCAGGGAGCGCCGTGTTGAACAGCACCCGGCCGATCGTCGTCTTCGTGTACTGCGCCCGCTGGCCGTTGGCCGGCCGCTCGAGCAGCTTCGGGTGCCGGTACTCGACGAGCGCGTGCAGGTTGACGTCGCCGGACTCGTAGGCCCGCTCGACCTCGTGCAGGTGCCGGAAGACCCGGCCCTCGCCCTTCGCCCCCTCGACCTGCTCGGTGAGGTAGTAGGCGCCGATGACCATGTCCTGGGTGGGCGTCACCAGCGGGCGGCCGTGGGCCGGGCTGAGGATGTTGTTGGCCGACAGCATCAGCACCCGGCTCTCCGCCTGGGCCTCGGCCGACAGCGGGAGGTGCACGGCCATCTGGTCGCCGTCGAAGTCGGCGTTGAAGGCGGTGCAGACGAGCGGGTGGATCTGGATGGCCTTGCCCTCGACCAGCACCGGCTCGAAGGCCTGGATGCCGAGGCGGTGCAGGGTCGGCGCCCGGTTGAGCAGCACCGGGTGCTCGCGGATGACCTCCTCGAGCACGTCCCACACCTGCGGGCGGCGGCGCTCGACCATGCGCTTGGCCGACTTGATGTTCTGGGCCAGCTCCTGGTCCACCAGCCGCTTCATGACGAACGGCTTGAACAGCTCGAGGGCCATGAGCTTGGGCAGGCCGCACTGGTGCAGCTTGAGGGTCGGGCCGACGACGATGACCGACCGGCCCGAGTAGTCGACCCGCTTGCCGAGCAGGTTCTGGCGGAACCGGCCCTGCTTGCCCTTCAGCATGTCCGAGAGCGACTTCAGCGGGCGGTTGCCCGGCCCGGTGACCGGGCGGCCCCTGCGGCCGTTGTCGAACAGCGCGTCGACGGCCTCCTGGAGCATCCGCTTCTCGTTGTTGACGATGATCTCGGGGGCGCCGAGGTCGAGCAGGCGCTTCAGCCGGTTGTTCCGGTTGATGACCCGGCGGTACAGGTCGTTCAGGTCGGACGTGGCGAAGCGGCCGCCGTCGAGCTGGACCATCGGCCGCAGCTCGGGCGGGATCACCGGGACGACGTCGAGGATCATGGCCCTCGGGTCGTTGACCCGCCGGCCGTGCTCGTCGCGCCGGTTGAACGCCGACACGATCTTCAGCCGCTTGATGGCCTTCTGCTTGCGCTGGGCCGACAGCGGCCGGCGGCCGTCGGTCGGGTCGATGGCCTCCCGGAGCTTGACCTCCTCCTCGTCGAGGTCGATCCGGTCGATCAGGCGGGCGATGGCGTCGGCGCCCATCCCGCCCTCGAAGTAGTCGGCGTAGCGGTCCTTCAGCTCCCGCCAGAGGACCTCGTCCTCGATGATCTTGCGGGCGAACAGGTCGCGGAACTCGTCGAAGGCCCGCTGGGCCAGCTCGCGCTCGGCGTCGGCCCGCTCGCGGATGGCGGCGACGTCGCGCTCGGCCGCCTTCTGGCGGGCGCGGATGTCGGACTCCTTCGCGCCCTCGGCCTCGAGCGCGGCGACCTCGTCCTCGACGGCCTTGAACCGGCGGTCGATGTCGAGGTCCCGGTTGCGCTCGATGTCGTCGAGCTCCTCGCGGAGCTCGGCCTCGAGGTTCGGGAGCTCCTCGTGGCGGCGCGCCTCGTCCACCCAGGTGACGAGGTTGGCCGCGAAGTAGATGACCTTCTCGAGCTGCTTGGCCTTCAGCTCCTCACGGACCTCGGTGCCCATGAGCAGGTAGGCGAGCCACGAGCGGGTGCCGCGGAGGTACCAGATGTGGACGACCGGGGCGGCGAGCTCGATGTGGCCCATCCGCTCGCGGCGGACCTTCGAGCGGGTGACCTCGACCCCGCAGCGCTCGCAGATGATCCCCTTGAACCGGACGCGCTTGTACTTGCCGCAGTAGCACTCCCAGTCCTTGGTCGGGCCGAAGATCTTCTCGCAGAAGAGCCCGTCCTTCTCGGGGCGCAGGGTGCGGTAGTTGATGGTCTCGGGCTTCTTGACCTCGCCGTTGGACCACGTGCGGATCGAGTCGGCCGTGGCCAGCCCGATCCGCAGCTGATCGAAGTTGTTGACGTCGAGCACGAAGTGACTCCTTACGGGCGCCCGGCCTGGCGGCGGGCGTCGTCCTCGTCGCTGCCCCGCTCCGGGCGGGAGATGTCGATGCCGAGCTCCTCGGCGGTCCGGAAGATGTCCTCGTCGAGCTCGCGCATCTCGATCGACTCACCGGCGACCGAGAGGACCTCGACGTTCAGGCAGAGCGCCTGCATCTCCTTGATGAGCACCTTGAAGCTCTCGGGGATGCCGGGCTCGGGGATGTTCTCGCCCTTGACGATGGCCTCGTAGACCTTCACGCGGCCGAGCACGTCGTCGCTCTTGATCGTGAGCAGCTCCTGCAGGCAGTAGGCGGCGCCGTAGGCCTCGAGGGCCCACACCTCCATCTCGCCGAAGCGCTGGCCGCCGAACTGGGCCTTCCCGCCGAGGGGCTGCTGGGTGATCATCGAGTACGGGCCGGTCGACCGGGCGTGGATCTTGTCGTCGACCAGGTGGGCGAGCTTCAGGATGTAGACGTAGCCGACGGTGATCGGGTTGTCGTAGATCTCGCCGGTGCGGCCGTTGTAGAGGGTGGCCTTGCCGTCCGGGCCGATGAGGCGCCGGCCGTCGACCGACTCGGGGCGGAGGTGCTCGAAGATCGTGCGGATGGTCGGGTGGCGCCCGGCCTCCTCCTCCTCGTCCCAGTGGGCGCCGTCGAACACGGGCGTGGCGATCAGGGTGGACGGCGGGGTGATCGGGCGGGTCTTCGACTCGGTGCCCCGCACCGGGTCGTCGCCGACGGCGGGGCCGACGGGGTTCTCCTCCCAGCCCCAGCGGGCGGCGTAGCCCAGGTGGGCCTCGAGCACCTGGCCGACGTTCATCCGGCTCGGCACGCCGAGCGGGTTGAGGATGATGTCGACGGGGGTGCCGTCGGCGAGGAACGGCATGTCCTCGATCGGCAGGATCTTCGAGATGACGCCCTTGTTGCCGTGGCGGCCGGCGAGCTTGTCGCCGACGCTGATCTTGCGCTTCTGGGCGACGTAGACCCGCACCAGCTGGTTCACGCCGGGGGGCAGCTCGTGGTGCTCGTCGCGGCTGAAGACCTTGACGTCGATGACCTTGCCCTGCTCGCCGTGGGGCACCTTGAGGCTCGTGTCGCGGACCTCGCGGGCCTTCTCGCCGAAGATGGCCCGCAGGAGGC
Organism: Acidimicrobiales bacterium; assembly: GCA_036399815.1. Classification (NCBI taxonomy): domain Bacteria; kingdom Bacillati; phylum Actinomycetota; class Acidimicrobiia; order Acidimicrobiales; species Acidimicrobiales bacterium. Next base: position 8,371 of record DASWMK010000260.1, on the reverse strand, counting down.
GCTCCTCGGGGGTGAGCTCGGTCTCGCCCTTCGGGGTGACCTTGCCGACGAGCACGTCGCCCGGGCCGACCTCGGCGCCGATGCGGATGATGCCCCGGTCGTCGAGGTCCTTCAGGATCTCCTCGGAGAGGTTCGGGATGTCCCGGGTGATCTCCTCGGGCCCGAGCTTGGTGTCGCGGGCGTCGATCTCGTGCTCGTGGATGTGGATCGACGTCAGCACGTCGTCCTTGACGAGCCGCTCCGAGAGGATGATGGCGTCCTCGAAGTTGTAGCCCTCCCACGGCATGAACGCGACGAGCAGGTTCTTGCCGAGGGCCAGCTCGCCGGCGTCGGTCGACGGGCCGTCGGCCAGCACGTCGCCGGCCTTCACCCGGTCGCCCTCGCACACGAGCGGCTTCTGGTTGATGCAGGTGTCCTGGTTGGACCGCTCGAACTTGAGCAGCCGGTAGACCCGGCGGCCCCGCGTGCGGTACTCGACGGTGATCGACTCGCCGCTGACGCCGGACACGATGCCGTCGTCCTCGGCGATGACCATGTCGGCCGCGTCGCGGGCGGCCCTCGCCTCGATGCCGGTGCCGATGTAGGGCGCCTCGGGGCGGATGAGGGGGACGGCCTGGCGCTGCATGTTGGCGCCCATGAGCGCCCGGTTGGCGTCGTCGTGCTCGAGGAACGGAATCAGGCCGGTGCCGATCGAGACGATCTGCTTCGGCGAGACGTCCATCAGCTGGACCTCCTCGCCGGGCACCGAGCTGATCTCGGTGGTGGCGGCGAAGTAGATGTCCCGCTCCAGCTGGAGGCGCAGGTCGGCGAGCGAGGCGGCCTGGGGGCTGCGGCGCACGAGGACCCGCTCGTCCCTGAACGTGCCGTCGGGGTTGAGGGGCGCGTTCGCCTGGGCGACGACGTACTCCTCCTCCTCGTCGGCCGCGAGGTAGACGATCTCGTCGGTGACCTTGCCGTTCACGACCTTGCGGTACGGCGTCTCGAGGAAGCCGAACTCGTTGACCCTGGCGTAGGACGACAGGTAGCCGATCAGGCCGATGTTCGGGCCCTCCGGCGTCTCGATCGGGCACATCCTGCCGTAGTGGCTGAAGTGCACGTCGCGGACCTCGAAGCCGGCCCGCTCCCTGGACAGGCCGCCAGGGCCGAGGGCCGAGAGGCGTCGGCGGTGGGTGAGCCCGGCGAGCGGGTTCACCTGGTCCATGAACTGCGAGAGCTGGCTGGTGCCGAAGAACTCCTTGATGGCGGCGACCACCGGCCGGATGTTGATGAGCGTCTGGGGCGTGATCGCCTCGACGTCCTGGGTGGTCATGCGCTCGCGGACGACCCGCTCCATGCGGGACAGGCCGATGCGGACCTGGTTCTGGATCAGCTCGCCGACCGAGCGGATGCGGCGGTTGGCGAAGTGGTCCTGGTCGTCGAGGCGGTAGCCGGGCTCGCCCTTGGCCAGGTGCAGCAGGTACGAGCAGGCGGCCAGCACCTCGCACCGGGACAGCACGGGCTGGTCCTCGGTCGGGAAGTCGAGGTCGGTGAGGCCGTAGAGGTCCTGGAGCCGGTGCAGCTCGGGGCCGAGCTTGCGGTTCAGCTTGTAGCGGCCGACCCGGCTGAGGTCGTAGCGCCGGCTCTCGAAGAACGCGTTGCGGAAGTAGGCGCGCGCCGACTCGACCGAGGGCGGCTCGCCCGGCCGGGCCCGCTTGTAGATCTCGACCAGCGCCTCGTCCTGGGTGGGGGCGAGGTCGCGGTCCTTTTCCCACTGGCCCTCGAGGAAGTCGAAGTGGGAGACGAAGCGGTCGAGGAACCCCGGCGCGTTCTCCTCGTCGTAGCCGAGGGCGCGGAGCAGGACGAACAGGCTGAGCCGGCGCTTGCGGGCGACGCGGGTGCCGGCGGTGACGTCCTTGCCCGGCTTCTGCTCGACGTCGAACTCGATCCACTCGCCGCGGTAGGGGTGGATGGTGCCGGTGACGAGCTGGTGCTTGGCCAGGTTGCGGAGCCGGAACCGCTCACCGGGCTGGAAGATGACGCCGGGCGAGCGCACGAGCTGGGAGACCACCACCCGCTCGGTGCCGTTGATGACGAAGGTGCCCTTGTCGGTCATCATCGGGAAGTCCCCCATGAAGACCGTCTGCTCCTTGATCTCGCCGGTCGAGGCGTTCATGAACCTGGCCCGCACGAAGATCGGTGCGGAGTAGGTCATGTCCTTCTCCTTGCACTCCTCCACCGAGAACTTCGGCGGGGGGCGCAGGTCCTCGTCGTCCGGGTCGAACTCCAGCTCGAGCTGCAGGGTCTCGGTGAAGTCCTTGATCGGCGAGATGTCGCGGAAGGTCTCGACCAGCCCCTGGTGCAGGAACCAGTCGAAGGAGTGGCGCTGGATGGCGAGGAGGTCCGGGAGACCCAGCACCTCGTCGAGGTTCGCGAAGGAGTAACGGTCCCGGACGGCGGAGCGAGAGGGCAAGGACGACTCCTCGGTCGATCGGTCGGAAGTCGCCGGGGCGCGCGCGCTCACCGAGGTGAGGCAGAGGGGGAGACGCGGTCCGGCACGGCAACCGGACATGCTACGGCGTCGGAACGCCAGAGGCAACCCATCAGGCGCGAGGGACCAGACCTCCCCGCGCACGGGTCGGGGAGCAGGGTAAAGCGCGAGGCCCGATCGGTCAAGCTTTGCGCGTGATCCGCCCGCCGGGGCGGTGGCGAAGTGGTCGGCGGAGCGGGGCGACCGTCCCCCGCCCGGGAGGAGGCGACCATGGAGTGCCTGACGTGGGCGGCACCGATCGTGCCCGGCAAGCTCGACGCCTGGCGGGACTTCGACGCCGCCATGCGGGGGCCGAGGGCCGAGGAGCACCGGGCGTCGCGCCAGGCGCTCGGGATGGTGCGGGAGGTGTCGAGCCTGCTGCGCACCCCCGACGGCACCGACCTCGTGTGCCTGTTCCACGAGGCCGAGGACCTGGGCAAGGCGTTCCGGCAGCTGGCCGAGTCGACCGAGCCCTACGACGTGTGGTTCAGGGAGCGCCTCGTGGAGATCCACGGGCTCACCCCCGAGATGCTCGCCGCCGGCCCGCCGCCGGCCGAGCTGCACCTCGACTTCCGGGCCGGGGGCTGAGCGCGCCGGAGGGGGCGCCCCGGCGGGACGCCCCCTCCTCGCGACCGGCTCGTGCTACTTGAGCTCGACGGTGGCGCCGGCCCCCTCGAGCTGGGCCCTCGCCTTCTCGGCGTCCTCCTTGGACACCTTCTCGAGGACGGGCTTCGGGGCGCCGTCGACGAGGTCCTTGGCCTCCTTCAGCCCGAGGCTGGTGAGGGAGCGGACCTCCTTGATGACCTGGATCTTCTTCTCGCCGGCGGCCACGAGGACGACGTCGAACTCGTCCTTTTCCTCCTCGGCGGGGGCGGCGGCGCCGTCACCCGACGGGGCGGCCATGGCGGCCACGGGGGCGGCCGCGGTCACGCCGAACTTCTCCTCGAACTCCTTCAGCAGCTCGCTCAGCTCGAGGACGGTCATGTTGGCGATCGAGTCGAGGATCTCTTCCTTGGTGGCCATGGTTCAGCTCTCCTCCGGAGTGGCGGTGGCGTCGGTGGGCTCGGCGGCGGGCTCCCCACCGCGCTGGTCGATCAGGGCCTGGAGGCCGTAGGCGAAGTTCCTGGGCAGGGCCTGGAGCAGGCCGGCGAACTGCCGCATCGGGGCGGCGAAGCCACCGGCCAGGCGGGCCAGCAGCTCCTCGCGGGGGGCGACGTCGGCGAGGGCCCTGACGTCCTCGGCCGACAGCACCTTCTCGCCCAGCAGGCCGCCCTTCAGGACGAGGCTGGGGTTGGTGCGGGCGAAGTCCCTCAGGGCCTTGGCGACGGTGACGGGGTCGCCGCCGGCGCCGTCGGGACGGGTGGTGACGAAGGCGATCGCCGTGGGGCCCGTGAGCAGCTCCTCGGCGCCGTCGAGGCCAAGGTCGCGAACGGCGAAGCGGACGAGGGTGTTCTTGTAGATCTTGTACTCGCCGCCCGCGTCCCGCAGCGACCGGCGCAGGGTCGCCATGGCGGCGACGTTCAGGCCGCGGTACTCGGTGACCACCGCCGCGTCGGCCGACGAGAGCTTCTCGCGGACCTCGTCGACGACCGCCACCTTCTCCGGCCTCGGGTTCTCCATCCTCCACCTCCTTCCATGGGTCGGCGCCCGCGCGGACCAGGAGGAGGGAGGACGGTGGGACGTCCGCCTCGTCAGGCGGGCCCTGGGGCCCTTTCAGCGCCGGTGGCGCACCGGAGGTCTACGGCGAGCGAGATCGGTTGTGAGCGCGGAATGCTACCGCGGCGCTACGCGGCTTCGTCGTCGAAGGTCCGCAGCCTGGCCGGGTCGATCTTGATGCCGGGGCCCATCGTGGTGGCCACGGCGACCTTGCGGAAGTAGCGGCCCTTGGCCGCCGCCGGCTTGGCCCGCTGGAGCTCCTCGACCACGGCCCTGAAGTTGGCGAGCAGCGCGGGCGGGTCGAAGCTGACCTTGCCGATCGGCACGTGGATGTTGCCGTACCGGTCGGTGCGGTACTCGACCCGGCCGCCCTTGAACTCCCGCACGGCCCGGCCCACGTCGGTGGTGACCGTGCCCGTCTTCGGGTTGGGCATGAGGCCCCGGGGGCCGAGGATGCGGCCCAGCCGGCCGACCTGGGGCATCAGGTCGGGGGTGGCGATGGCCACGTCGAAGTCGATCTGGCCGCCCTGGATGCGCTCGGCCAGGTCGTCGGCCCCGACGAGGTCGGCGCCCGCCTCCCTCGCCTCGGCGGCGGCGTCGCCGGCGGCGAACACGGCCACCCGGACGTCCTTGCCGGTGCCCGACGGCAGGCCGACGGTGCCCCGCACCATCTGGTCGGCCTTGCGGGGGTCGACGCCGAGCCGGACGGCCAGCTCGACGGTCTCGTCGAAGCGGGCCGGGGCGAGCTGCTTGGCCAGCTCGACGGCCTCGACCGGTGAGTGCAGCCGCTGGCGGTCGAACCGCTTGGCCGCGTCGCTGAACTTCTTGCCGTGCGCCATGGTGGCTCCCTCGGGGTTGGTGGTCCGGCCGGGGCGAGGTCGTCCCCGGCGCCGGTTGGGTGGTGGTCGGGCCTAGACGACCCGGATGCCCATCGAGCGGGCAGTGCCCCGCACCTGCTGCTTGGCCGCCTCGAGGTCGTTGGCGTTGAGGTCGGGCAGCTTGGTGCGGGCGATCTCGGCGACCTGGTCGTCGGTGACGGTGCCGGCCTCGGCCTTGCCGGGGGTCTGGGACCCCTTGTCGACGCCGGCGGCGGCGCGCAGCAGGACCGGGGTGGGCGGCGTCTTGGTGACGAACGTGAACGTCCGGTCCTCGAAGACCGTGATCTCGACCGGGACGATCGTGCCCCGCTGGGCCTCCGTGGCGGCGTTGTACGCCTTGCAGAAGTCCATGATGGCGACGCCGTGGGGGCCGAGCGCGGTGCCGACGGGCGGCGCCGGCGTGGCCTGGCCGGCCGGGATCTGGATCTTGACGACGGCCGCGACCCTCTTCTTGGCCATGGTGAGCGTGCTTCCTCGCGTCGGGTTCGGAGTCGGGCCCCGGAAGGGCCGACCGACCAGCCTACAGCTTCGCGACCTGGCTGAACTCCAGCTCGACCGGGGTCTCCCGGCCGAAGATGTTGACCAGGACCTTGAGCTTGAGCTGGTCCTCGTTGATCTCGACCACCTCGCCGGAGAAGTCGGCGAAGGGGCCCTCCTTAACCCGCACGGTCTCGCCCCGCTCGTACTCGAGGCGGGGCTTGCCCCGCTTCGGGGCCTCGGCGTCGGTCTTCACCTGGAGGAACGACTCGACGTCCTTGCGGCCGAGCGGGGACGGCTTGGCCCCCTGGCCGACGAAGCCGGTCACCCCCGGCGTGTTGCGGACCACGTACCAGGAGTCGTCGTCGAGCTCGCAGCGAACGAGGAGGTAGCCGGGGAAGACCTTCTTCTGGACGACCACCTTCTTGCCGTTCTTGAACTCGACCACGTCCTCCATGGGGATGACGACCTCGAAGATCCGCTCCTCCATGTTCATGGACTGGATGCGGGCCTCGAGGTTCTGCTTGACCTTCTTCTCGTAGCCCGACTGGGTGTGGACCACGGACCACTGGCCCGGCCGGTCGTAGGGGCTCTCGACCGGCTGCTCCTCGGCGAGCAGCTCGTCCTCGTCGAGGACGTCCACGTCGCCGGGGGCGGCCGGCTCGTTCGGGGTCAGGTCGTCGGTGGCGCTCACGAGGCCTCGAAGAGGTCGAGGACGAAGTTGGAGAAGACGAAGTCGAGGCCGGCGATGAACGCCGTCAGCAGGACCACGGCCACGAGGACGATGATCGAGTAGTTGACCACCTCCGCCCTCGTGGGCCAGGCGACCTTGCGCAGCTCGCCCCGCACCTCCCGCACGAACTGCTTCGGGCTGGTGCGCTCCTTGACGGCGGCCGGCTTGGGGGCCGGCGCGGCGCGGCGCTGACGGACGGGCTCGCCCGTCTCGTCGAGCTGCCCCTGCCGTTGGAGCATGCGCTTGGTCTCTCGGTTCATGGCCATGTGACGGAACCTCTTCGGCCGCGAGCAGGGCAGGAGGGACTCGAACCCCCAACCGCCGGTTTTGGAGACCGGTGCTCTGCCAGATTGAGCTACTGCCCTCTGGGGGTCGGCCCAGCGTAGCTTCCGCCGGGAACCGATGGCACCCGGCCCCTCGCCGCCCGCCGCCCGGGCCGCCGGGCCCGGTCAGCCGGCGAGGCGGGGGCGCTGGCGGCGGTGGGCGAACACGACGGCGCCGGCGGCCCCGGCGGCGGTGGCCGCGGCGATGCCGCCGAGGTAGGCGACCCGCCGGCCGTGGAGCAGCGAGCGGATGGCCTGGCGCTCTCCGGCCGCCTCGACGGCGGCCAGCACGTCCGCGAGCAGCCCGGGCGCCGGCTCCAGCACCTCGGTGCGCATGGCCCGCAGGGCGCGGAGCAGCCGGCGGTACTGGACGAGCTCGGCCTGGCAGCGCAGGCAGCGCTCGACGTGGCGGCGGCCGGCCCGGTCGAGGGAGAGCACGCCGTCGGCCGCCCCCGCCAGCGCCTCGCTGAGGTCGGCGCAGGTCAGCTGGGCCGGGGCCCGGCTCACGGGTGCGCTCCGATGGCGCTCGGCATGGGCGCGGCGGGTTGCGTGGTGCACCGTTCGACAGCGGCCCGCCGGGGCCCTGCCGGCCGGCGCCCCGTCCCGGCGCCCGGCCTCGATCGCGTCACCCCGCCTTCGCCCCCTCACCGTGCTCCCTGACCCCGAACAGGGACTCCCTCAGCTTGCGCCTGGCCCGGTGCAGGCGCACCTTGGCGGCGGACTCGGAGATCCCGAGCTCGGCGGCGATCGCCTCGTGGGGCAGGTCGTACACGTCCCGGAGGACGACGACGGCCCGCAGCCGGGGCGGCAGCTCGGCGAGCGCCGCCGCCAGCCGGTCCCTGAGGACGGCGGCGTCGGCCCTGGCCTGGGGGTCGAACTCCGGCGACTCGTCGATCACCGGGGCGTCGTCGGCCAGCTCCTCGTGGCGGTGCCGGCGGCGCCGGCCCAGGTGGGTGGACGCGCAGTTCGCGGTGATGCGGTACATCCACGTCGAGAACTGGGCGTCGCCGCGGAAGCGCCGGAGGCCGCGATAGGCCCGGAGATAGGCCTCCTGCACCACGTCCCGTGCGTCCTCCTCGTCGCCCGTCAGCCGGTACGCCAACGTGTAGGTGTCGGCGTAGGTCGCGCGCACGAGGTCGTCGAACGCCGACCGGTCGCCGGCCCTGGCGGCCGTGACCAGCGCGTCGATGTCCCTCGGCAACTGCACGTGTGACCTCCGGGCGCGAGCGGGCGTTACGTGAAGGTTCGTTGAACGTTCCTCGTCACGCGACGGTCAAACCTGGTTTCTCGCAGGAGTTGTAGCGCCCCTACCGGGTCTCGCGGTGGACCGTGTGGGTCCGGTCCCAGCGGCAGTACTTCTTCATCTCGATGCGCTCGCGGTCGTTGATCTTCGACTTCATCGTGATGTAGTTGCGCCGCTTGCACACCTGGCACTCGAGGGTGACCTTCACCCGCTTGTCGGCCTGGGCCATGTCCGTCTCCCTACTTGATGATCTTGACGACCCGGCCGGCGCCGACGGTGCGGCCACCCTCCCGGATGGCGAACCGCAGGCCCTCGTCCATGGCGATCGGGTGGATCAACGAGACCCGCATCGTGGTGTTGTCACCCGGCATGCACATCTCGGTCCCCTCCGGCAACTCGATCGTGCCGGTCACGTCCGTGGTCCGGAAGTAGAACTGCGGCCGGTAGTTCGAGAAGAACGGCTTGTGCCGACCGCCCTCCTCCTTGGTCAACACGTACACCTGCCCCTCGAAATCGGTGTGCGGCGTGATCGACCCCGGCTTGGCCAACACCTGG
>DASWMK010000259.1 GCA_036399815.1 Acidimicrobiales bacterium | reverse complement strand
CGGCGCCCTCCGCTTCCAGGCCCGCTCCGTGTCGACGGTGATGGTCCCGTGGGACCGGGTGGTCACCGTCCCCCGCTCGGCGACGGTGGCCGAGCTCGAGCGGGTGGTGATGGACAGCGGCCACTCCCGGCTGCCGGTGGTGGACGAGGGCGACGAGGTGGTCGGGTTCGTCCACGCCAAGGACCTGCTGCGCCTCGGCCCGGAGCTGCGGGGCCGGCGCCTGCCCCACCGGCTGCTGCGGCGGATGGTCGTGAGCCCCGAGGACCGCACCCTGGAGCAGGTGCTGCGGGCCATGCGCCGGGCCCGGCTCCACTTCGCGCTGGTCGTCGACCGCGCCGGCGCGAAGGTCGGCGTCGTGACCCTGGAGGACGTGGTCGAGCAGCTGGTCGGGGCGATCCGGGACGAGACCGACCGCGAGGAGGAGCCGGCCCCGGCCCGCGGCCGGCGGTGACGTTCCACCACGACCGTCGCCGGGCCGGATCGTTCGGGGCCGACGCCGAGCGCTACGACCGGGCCCGCCCCGACTACCCGGCGGCGCTGTACGAGGACCTGGTGGCCGGCGGGCCCGGGCTGGTGCTCGACGTGGGCTGCGGCACCGGCAAGCTGGGCGGCCCGCTCGTCGAGCGGGGCTGCCGGGTGGTGGGCGTCGAGCCCGACCCCCGGATGGCGGCCGTCGCCCGGCGCCGGGGGATCGCGGTCGAGGTGGCGGCGTTCGAGGCCTGGGAGCCGGCCGGCCGGCGGTTCGACCTGCTGGTCGCCGGCCAGTCGTGGCACTGGATCGACCCGGAGGCGGGCGCGGCGCGGGCGGCCGAGGCGCTGCGGCCCGGCGGCCGGCTGGCGCTCGTGTGGAACGTCGGCCGGCACGACGACCGCACCGCCGACGCGTTCGACGCCGTCTACGTCCGCCTCGCGCCGCACCTCGTGGGCTCGGCGCCGAGGCCGGGCACGCCGAGCGGCGACGAGCTCCGCCCGTACGCCGACGCGCTCGTCGCCACCGGCGCCTTCGACCGGCCCGAGGAGCGCTCGTACCCGTGGCGGCGGACGTACACGACGGCCGAGTGGCTCGACCAGCTGGGCACCCACAGCGACCACCGCGTGCTCCCGGACGAGCAGCGCCAGGCCCTCCACGCCGCCGTGGGCGAGGCCGCCGACCGCCTCGGCGGCACGGTGCCGATGACCTACGACTGCGTCGTCCTCGCCACCAGCCGCCGGTAAGTGCTACGAGTAACACATGACGTCGGTCGGGATCAGGGAGCTGCGCCAACGCGCGAGCGAGCTGCTCCGCCGCGTCGAGGCCGGCGAGACGATCGAGGTCACCGATCGGGGCCGCCCGGTGGCGCTGCTCACTCCGGTGCCGTCCGAGCTGTCGCCCCTCGAACGGCTCGAGCTCGCCGGCGACGTGTCGGCGGGCTCCGGGAGGGTCGGCGACCTCCCCCCGCCGATCCCGCTCGAGGAGGGTGAGGAGGCGCCGTCGGCGGTCCTGGCCCGGCTTCGCGCCGATGAGCGGTGACCGGCCGACGTACCTCGACTCGTCGGCCATCGTGAAGCTCGTGCGGCTGGAGCCCGAGTCGGACGTGCTGCGACGCCACCTTCGCCGTCGCGGGCCGCTCGTCAGCAGCGGGCTGGCTCGTGTCGAGGTCGTCCGAGCGGTGGCCCTCGGGAGCCCGGCTCACGTCGGCGCCGCCCACGCGGTGCTCGACCGCCTGCGCCTGATCCGGGTGACCGACCGCGTCCTGGCGTCTGCCGCGACCCTCGGGCCGATGGACATCCGATCGCTCGACGCCATCCACCTCGCGACCGCAGCCCTGCTCGGGCCGACCCTCTCGTCGCTCGTGACCTACGACCGGCGCATGGCCGCTGCGGCCGAGGCGATGGGCCTGCGCGTGGCCGCGCCGGGGGCGACCGCCTAGGCGCCCATGGCGTGGTAGCCGCCGTCGACGTGGACGATCTCGGCGGTGGTCTTCGGGAACCAGTCCGACAGCAGCGCCACGCACGCCCTCGCCACCGCGTCCGGGTCGGTGATGTCCCAGCCGAGCGGCGCCCGGTCCGACCACACGTCCTCGAAGCGCTCGAAGCCGGGGATCGACCGGGCCGCCATCGTCCGCACCGGGCCGGCGGCCACGAGGTTGACCCGCACGCCCTTCGGCCCGAGCTCGCGGGCCAGGTAGCGCGACGTCGACTCCAGCGCCGCCTTCGCCACCCCCATCCAGTCGTAGGCCGGCCAGGCCACGGTGGCGTCGAAGTCGAGGCCGACGAGCGACCCGCCGCCGTCCATCAGCGGCACGACCACGTCGGCCAGCGACTTGAACGAGTAGGCCGAGATCTGGAGGGCGACGGCCACGTCCTCCCATGGCGCGTCGAGGAAGCCGCCGCCGAGGCAGGACGGGGGCGCGAACCCGATGGCGTGGAGGGCGCCGTCCACCCGCCCCCACCTCGACGCGAGGGCGTCGCGGACGGCCTCGACGTGGGCGGCCTGGGTGACGTCGAGCTCCAGCACGTCGGGCTCGGCCGGCAGCTTGCGGGCGGTCCGCCGGGTGAGCGACAGGCCCCGCCCGGCCCCGGTGAGCACGACCTCGGCGCCCTCCTCCTGGGCGAGGCGGGCGACCCCGAAGGCGAGGGACGCGTCGGTCAGCACGCCGGTGACGAGGATGCGCTTGCCGTCGAGGAGGGCCATGCCGGTCCGACCGGCGGGCGCCGCCGACCGTTACCCGCCCTCGTAACCGGTGTTGACAGATCAACGGTGACGTAGCTACGGTGGCGGCATGCCGAGCACGATGTCCCAGGTGGTCGTCGACGCCAACGACGCCCGCGCCCTCGCCCGCTTCTGGTCCGACGTCCTCGACTGGCCCGTGCACGACGAGAGCGGGGACGAGGTCGAGATCGAGGTGACCCCGCCCGAGGGGAGCGCCGGCGTCCCCCTGCTGTTCATCGAGGTGCCCGAGGGCAAGGCCGTGAAGAACCGCCTCCACATCGACCTCCGGCCCGACGACCAGGCCGCCGAGGTGGAGCGCATCCTCGCCCTGGGCGCCACCCGCGTCGACATCGGCCAGGGCGACGTGACGTGGGTGGTGCTGGCCGACCCCGAGGGGAACGAGTTCTGCGTCCTGCGCGGTCGCTGACCGGCGCCGACGGGCCTGCCCGTTAGGGTGGCGCCGTGCAGATCGGGGTGCTCGGAGGGACCGGTCCGGCGGGAGCGGCGCTCTCGGTGCGGCTCGCCTCCGTCGGCTACGACGTGGTGATCGGGTCCCGTTCCGCCGAGCGGGCCGCGGAGATCTGCGAGGACCTCGCCGGGAAGTGGCCGGGCCGGGAGCTGCGCCTCGCCGGCGCCGACAACGCCACGGCGGCCGGGGCCGACGTCGTCGTCGTCTCCACCCCGTGGGACGCGGCGGCGTCCACCGCGGCGTCGGTCGCCTCGTCGCTCGACGGCAAGGTCGTGATCTCGATCGCCAACGCCATCGCGAAGGTCGAGAACGAGCTCCAGCCGCTCCTCCTGCCCAGAGGCTCGGTCGCCGCCGGCGTGCAGGCGGCCCTGCCCGGTGCGCTCGTCGCCGCCACCCTGCACCACGTGCCGGCGAGGGAGCTGGGGGCCGTCGACGCGCCCGTCGAGGGCGACGTGCTCGTGTGCTCGGACCACCCGGAGGCGACGAAGCAGACGGCCGAGATCGTCGACCGCATCCCCGGCCTCCGGGCCCTCGACGCCGGGCGGCTGTCCAACGCGGCGGCGGTCGAGGCGTTCACGTCGGTGCTCCTCCAGCTGAACATCCGCTACAAGACGAGGGCCGCCGTCCGCTTCACCGGCATCCGCACGTGATCCGCCTGTACGACACGGCCGGGCGCACGGTCGTGCCCTTCGAGCCAGGGCCCACGGTCACCATGTACACGTGCGGCATCACGCCGTACGACGCCACCCACATCGGCCACGCCGCGACCTACGTCGCCTACGACGTGCTCCAGCGCCGCCTGCGGGACCTCGGGCACGACACCCGCTGCGTGCGCAACATCACCGACGTCGACGACGACATCCTCCGCAAGGCGCGGGAGCGGGGCGTCCACTACCTCGACCTCGCGGCCGCGGAGACGGCCAGGTTCGACGACGACATGCGCGCCCTCGGCCTGCTCCCGATGTTCAGCGAGCCCCGGGCGACCTCGGCCATCCCCGACATCCGCGGGTTCATCGGCATGGTGCTCGACCGCGGCCACGCCTACCGGTCGGGCGGGGGCGTCTACTTCGACGTCGGGTCCTTCGACCGCTTCGGCCAGGTCTCCCACCTCGGCCGCGAGGAGATGCTGGCGCTCGCCGCCGAGCGGGGCGGCAACGTCGGCGACCCCGACAAGCGCGACCCGCTCGACTTCGTGCTGTGGCAGCCGTCGGCCGAGGACGAGCCGGCGTGGGAGTCGCTGTGGGGGCCGGGCCGGCCGGGCTGGCACGTCGAGTGCTCGGCGCTCGCCCTGCGGGAGCTCGGCACGACCATCGACCTGCACGGCGGCGGCGCCGACCTGATCTTCCCGCACCACGAGTGCGAGGCGGCCCAGTCCGAGGCGGCCACCGGCGAGCCGTTCGTGCGCCACTGGATGCACCAGGCCATGGTCCGGATGCACGGCGAGAAGATGTCGAAGTCGCTCGGGAACCTCGTGTTCGTCAGCGACCTGCGCCAGGCGTGGGACCCGATGGCCATCCGGCTGGCCATCGTCGCCCACCACTACCGCGACTCGTGGGAGTGGGACGACGACCTGATGCCGGAGGCGGCCGAGCGGCTGGCGGCCTGGCGGGCGGCGGGGGAGGGCGACGGCGCCCTCGACGACGTGCGGTCCTGCCTCGACGCCGACCTCGACACCCCCGGCGCGGTCGCCGCCGTCGACCGGGCGGCCAAGGACGGCCGGGGCGTCTCGTCGGCCGCCGCGCTGCTCGGCGTCGCCCTGTCCTGACCGCCGGAATCCCGTCGGGGCGCCGCGACCGGCGCCGGTAGCCTCGGGCCGATGGCCGACCAGATCGTGATCTCGCTCCCCGACGGCTCCTCGCGAGAGATGCCGGCCGGGAGCACCGCCGCCGACCTGGCGGCCGCGATCGGCCCGCGCCTGGCCAAGGCGGCCGTGATCGCCACGATCGACGGCGAGGAGCGGGACCTGGGCACGCCGCTGCCCGACGGCGCGTCCGTCGCCATCGTCACGGACGGCTCGGAGCGGGGCCGCTACACGATCCGCCACTCGACGGCCCACGTGCTCGCCCAGGCCGTGCTCGACCTGTTCCCGGGGGCCACGTTCGGCATCGGGCCGCCCGTCGAGGACGGCTTCTACTACGACTTCCAGCTCCCCGACGGCCGGACGTTCACGCCCGAGGACCTCGACCGCATCGAGGCCCGCATGCGGGAGATCATCGCCGAGCGCCAGCCCTTCGTCCGCGACGAGATCCCGGACGACGAGGCCGAGCGGCTCTTCGCCGACCACCCGTTCAAGCTCGAGATCATCCGCGGCGCGGCCGAGGACCCGATGTCGGTGACGGAGCCGGGCATCGTCCGCACCTACGCCAACCCGCCGCGGTTCGTCGACCTCTGCCGCGGCCCGCACGTGCCGGACACGGGCCGCCTCGGCCACTTCAAGCTCATGCGGGTGGCCGGCGCCTACTGGCGGGGCGACGAGCGCAACCCCATGCTCCAGCGCATCTACGGGACGGCCTGGGAGTCCGACGCGGCGCTGAAGGAGCACCTGCACCGCCTGGAGGAGGCCGAGAAGCGCGACCACCGCCGGCTCGGCGTCGAGCTCGACCTGTTCCACTTCCCGCCCGAGGTCGGCGGCGGCCTGCCCCTGTTCCACCCCAAGGGCGGCCTCGTCCGCAAGCTCATGGAGGACTACTCGAAGGCCGAGCACGAGCGGGCCGGCTACTCCTTCGTGTGGACGCCGCACCTCGCCAAGTCGACCCTGTTCGAGATCTCCGGGCACCTCGACTGGTACGCCGACGGCATGTACCCGCCCATGGAGATGGAGGGGGCGACGTACTACCCGAAGCCCATGAACTGCCCGATGCACATGCTGATCTACAAGAGCCAGCAGCGGTCCTACCGCGACCTGCCGCTGCGCCTCTTCGAGTTCGGCACGGTGTACCGGTTCGAGCGCTCGGGCGTCGTCCACGGCCTCACGAGGGTGCGGGGCATCACCCAGGACGACAGCCACATCTTCTGCACGCCCGAGCAGCTGGAGGGCGAGCTGGCGTCGCTGCTCGCGTTCGTGCTGCGGCTGCTGCGCACGTTCGGCCTCCGGGAGTTCGAGGCCGAGCTGTCGACGCGGCCGGAGAAGTTCGTGGGCGAGCCCGAGGAGTGGGACGAGGCCACCGACGCCCTGCGCTACGCGCTGGAGCAGGCCGACGTGCCCTACGTCGTCGCCGAGGGCGAGGGCGCGTTCTACGCGCCGAAGATCGACGTGCACGTGCGCGACGCCATCGGCCGGCGCTGGCAGCTGTCGACCCTCCAGGTCGACTTCCAGCTCCCGCAGCGCTTCGACCTCGAGTTCGTCGGCGCCGACAACCAGCGGCACCGGCCGAGCGTCATCCACCGCGCCCTGTTCGGCTCCGTCGAGCGGTTCTTCGGCATCCTCCTCGAGCACTACGCCGGCGCGCTGCCGGTGTGGCTGTCGCCCGTGCAGGTGCGGGTGCTGCCGGTGCGGGACGGGCACGAGCCGTACGCGTCCCGGCTGGTCGACCGCCTGCGGGCCGAGGGGTTCCGGGCCGACTCGGTCGGCGCCGGCGAGCCGCTCGGCGGGCGCATCCGCTGGGCCAAGCTCGAGAAGATCCCGTACGTGCTGGTGGTCGGCGACGAGGACGCCGAGTCGGGCACGGCCGGCGTCAACCCCCGCGGCGGCGAGGTCGAGCGGGGCGTGCCGGTCGACGACTTCGTGGACCGCCTGCGGGCCGAGGTGACCGCCGAGGTGGCGGAGCCGCTCGCATGACGCCGGTCCTGCCGGTCCGCCCTGCGGCCGGGGCCGCGGCGGCGTCCGGCACCTGATGGCGCTCGAGCGGCTGTGGGCCGGCTGGCGGCTGGCCTACGTGACGTCGGCCGCCGACGAGCCGGCCGAGGACCCGGGCGACGACGGCTGCGTGTTCTGCCGGATCCTCGCGAGCGAGGAGCCCCCCGAGCGGACGTACGTGCTGTGGCGGGGCGAGCGGTGCGCGGCGCTGCTCAACGCCTACCCGTACTCGAGCGGGCACCTGATGGTCATGCCCCGCCGCCACGTCGCCGACCTGGAGGACCTGGCCCCCGACGAGGCGGCCGAGCTGTGGTCGGCGGTCACCGACGCCGTCCGGGCCATCAAGGCGGCCTACCGCCCGCACGGCCTGAACCTCGGCGTCAACCTCGGCCGCCCGGCCGGCGCCGGCGTGCCCGGCCACGTCCACGTCCACGCCGTGCCGAGGTGGGACGGCGACACCAACTTCATGACCGTCGCGGCGGAGACGAGGGTCCTCCCCGAGGCCCTGCCCGACACCTGGTCCCGCCTCCGCGCCGCCTGGCCGTCCTGACGACGGCGTATCGCCGGTATCACCTGAGCGCTCGCTACGGCAGTACGATAGTACGTGCCCGGATGGTGGGTCACGGGGTTTACGCGTTGAACGCTGGTGTGTCTCACAAGTACGACATCGTGAATCTACGGGCCGGGCCGTTCAGCTGCTTCACGTGTTCACTTGAGCAGCTATCGGTCGATTGCTTCGGGGGAGGTTACCGAATGAACGGGCAGGGGTTTGACTGGAACTCCTTTTCATCTGGGGTCAATCCACGCTTCTTGCTGCCGTTGAAGACCTTCCATTTCACTATTAGCTTTCTTCCGCTCTTCGCATCTGCAGCCGATCGCGAGAGGCTCGCGGGAAAGCTACTACACGCCGCCGCAGGTGTCGTGGAACCTCATCCATACTGCGAGTTGCGAAGTCTTCGGGCGGAGGTCGGGAGTGGGGTCACCGACGAGGCGCCGTGGGCTGTAATGGCGTTGGAGAACCCGATGTATGGATTTCTGATGAACCTGTACCGCGACCGGCTGGTATTGACAAAAGGGCGACACCAGATCCGGGAGTTGGTGGAAAGTCTGGACCTCATTCGGTCTGTGTTGTGGAACTTGTTCCCAACAGGCCCCGATGGGCAGTACGTCACCGCCGAGCACTCCCTGATCGCGATGGGATTCACTCCGACGCGCGTGACCGCCACTCTCAATCAGACGATCCATCTTGGTACACGCATCGGAAACGAAGCCGACGACGTGAAGAACCCAACAATCTTCGCTCGTCTAGCACGTATTGGGGACGATCCGAAGTTCAAAGCGGCGTTTGATGTCCTACAGATGGAGGACATCCTGCGCGGTGATATCAAGGTCGGGTTCAACAAAGAGGTTGCAGGCTCCACTCGACAGTGCTGGGTGACCTTTGAGGCGCCCTGGAACGTGACTCAGCGCGATATCGACATGAAGTTTGAGTTGTCGACAGGAGATAAGGACGCGCCATTGAGGCCCGTGGACCTGGCCGACCTCAGTGCCCCCGTCATGGGTTTCTATAAGAGTCTCATCCTGCAGCGATTCTTCCCGGCCCTGTTCGGGGATGTCAATGTAGCAGGCGGGATGCTGTAGTGAGTGGAGGAAATATCGAAAGGCTCGCTACATCTCCAGTTTTGCGCTTCGTACTCTCGACGGCTCCCTGGACCGGGGGAATTGCGACGCTCCTCTCGGACCGCGCCCTGGAGCGGAGGTTCCGGCGGATTGAAAGTTTCCTGTCATCGGTTAGTGATCGAGTGGACGAGATCGCGAACGCCGGGCATACGGTCGACGACCTTATGGTGGAGTCTGATGAGTTTCTCACCGTGTTCGAGTGGGCTATGGACGAGGCGGTTAAGACTGACGATGAGATCAAGCTTGAGTATCTTAGAAATTTCCTAGTTTCAAGTGCGCTCACGGTCCGCCCTGACTCCTCTGTCCGGAGAATGTTTTCGTCTTACGTGAGCCGGCTCGCTGGTTCCCACTTGGTGGCGTTGGTAGGTATTGCCAAAGCGCAAGCTGACATCGCGGAAAGCGACAGGTTGGGCAGGCACGAGATTCGCGGAAGAGTGCCGGTCACGGCGGACTTCGTTGCTGCGATGTTCGATCCTGTGTCGTCCCGGCTGGCTGTCGCGGTATGTGTGGACCTGTGCGGGATGGGATTGTTGGTTGATTGGGCCGACCTAGCCGAGGGGGGACGGCGCCAGCGGGGGTTCTCTGTAACGGAGACTGGGCGACTGTTCACGCGGTTCCTTGAGAGCTCGTGGACCACGGAACTGGTGTAGGTCACGAACACAGTGGGAGTTTGCACGCCGTGTGTTTGCTGGTAACTCGCGTGCTCACTAACTTCTGCGCCAGGAAAGCGGCTGGTGTCACACCGTGGGCATGAGCGACGAGCATCGGGACGAGCTGCCGGCGGACCTCGACGTCACCGCCGTCGCCGGGCCGTACACGTTCCCGAACAACAACCGGCGCCGGGTCGTCGGCACCGTCTACCTCGTCATCGCCGGGCTGTGCGCGGCCACCTGGGCGGTCACGAGGGGCGGCGACCCGGTGCTCGTGAACGGCGGCGTGCTCGTCGCCGCGGTCATCCTCGCCCTCGTCGCCGGCTACCACTTCCTCGCCGGCCAGGACACCGTGTTCGACGAGCGGGACGCGCTCGTCGCCGCCGTCCGCGAGGTCGGCTTCCCGGTCGGCCACGCCTCGGCCACGCTCGGCTGGCGGGGCCTGCGCAGCCGCCCGACCTGGCGCATCCTCCTCTACTCCGCCGACGAGCCGCCGACCAAGCGGGGCCTCGTGCTCGTCGACGCCGTCGACGGCGGCGTGCTCGAGCACTTCGTCGAGGACAACCCCGAGGACTGGTCGGACCTCGCCTGAACGGCGCGGAGCGTCAGCCGGACGGCGGCGTGATGGCCCCGACGGCGTCGCCGCCGAGCTCGGTGAACCACACCCGGCCGTCGCCCCCGGCCGTGATGCCGAACGGCAGGCTGTCGGGGGTGTGGATCGGGAACTCGGTGATCACCCCCGACGGCGTGATCCGCCCGATCTTCCCGGTGAACTGCTCGGTGAACCAGAGGTTCCCGTCCGAGCCGGTGACGATGCCGGCCGGCCCGCTGCGGGGGGTCGGGATGGGGAACTCCGTGATGTCGCCGTCGGGCGTGATCCGCCCGATCCGGTTGCCCTCGAACTCGGCGTACTCGGTGAACCAGACGTTGCCGTCGGGCCCGGCGGTGATCCCGTCCGGCCCGGAGCCGGGGGTCGGCACGAGGAACTCGGTGGCGACGCCGTCGGGCGTGATCCGGCCGACCCGGTCGTTGGCGGTGTACCAGAGGTTGCCGTCGGGGCCGGTCGTGATGGCGCTCGGGAACGTGTGCGGCGTCGGCAGGTGGAACTCGGTGAAGTGGCCGGACGGCGTGAGCCGGGCGATGTCGTTGACGAACTGCTCGACGACCCAGAGGTTGCCGTCGGGGCCGAGCGTGATGGCGGCCGGGTCGGCGTGCGGGCTCGGCGTCGAGAACTCGGTGATCCGGCCGGACGCGTCGATGCGGCCGACCTTGTCCCGCTGGCCGATCTCGGTGAACCACATGGCGTCGTCGGGGCCGGCGACGATGTCGGTCGGGTAGCTCGCCGGGGTCGGGATCCGGAACTCCGTGACCACGCCGTCCGGGGAGATGCGCCCGATCCGGTTGCCGGCGAACTCCGTGAACCACACCCGGCCACGGGGGCCGGCGGCGATGCCCTCGGGGACGCTCTGCGACCGCACCGGGTACTCCGTCAGCGAGCGGTACCCGGTGGCCAGCGCGGGGACGGCGAGGAGGACCGACAGGAGGGCGGCCGCCACCACGACGGTGCCCGGCCGGGCGAGTGCCCGGGCCTCGGCTCGAGACCGCGCCACGGGCGGCGATGGTACGCCAGCGACGGCCCGTGTGTCGGGCGGCCGTCCGGTGGGCACGTTTCGCGCCGTGGACACCGCACTGATCGTCATCCTCGTCATCCTCGCCGTGGTGGTGGTGGCCGCAGTCGTGTTCCTCGCCCGCCGCCGCAGCGCCCAGGCCGTCGAGCGCCAGCGGGCCGAAGCCGAGGAGCACCGCCGCATGGCGTACGCCAGCCAGCTCGAGGCGGAGCAGCAGGCGGGCGAGGCCCAGGCCCGCGCGGCCAGGGCCCGCCAGGAGCAGCTGGCCGCCGAGCAGCAGCGGGCCGAAGCCGAGCGGCAGGCCGCCGAGGCCCGCGACCTCCACGCCAAGGCCAACGAGATCGACCCCGACGTCCCCGACCCGGACGCCGAGGTCAACAACACCGACCGCCGCTAGCGCCGCCGGCGCCACCGGGGCCGTAGCCTCCGGAGGTGAGCGCCCCCGAGGACCACGTGGCCCGCAACCAGGCCCACTGGACCTCGATGGCGCCGGCGTACGCCGAGTACGGCCGGCGGGCGTGGGCGGCCGACGAGATCACCTGGGGCATCTGGAGCATCCCGGAGGACGACGCACGGCTGCTGCCGCCGGTCGACGGCACCGACGTCGTGGAGCTGGGCTGCGGCACGGGCTACGTGTCGGCCTGGCTCGCCCGCCGCGGTGCCCGCCCCGTCGGCGTGGACCCGACGGCCGCCCAGCTGGCGACGGCGGCCGCCCTCCAGGAAGAGTTCGGGGTCCGGTTCCCGCTGGTGCGGGCGGCGGGGGAGCGGGTGCCGCTGCGCGACGCGTCCTTCGACCTGGTCGTCAGCGAGTACGGCGCCGCCATCTGGGCCGACCCGTACCGGTGGATCCCCGAGGCGGCCCGCCTCCTCCGGCCCGGCGGCCGGCTGGTGTTCCTCGGCAACGCCCCGCTCCTCATGCTCTGCGTGCCCGACGAGGACGACGTGCCCGCCGACCGCACGCTGAAGCGGCCCTACTTCGACATGTGCCGGGTCGAGTGGCCCGGCGACGCGTCCGTCGAGTTCCACCTGCCCCACGGCGAGTGGGTCCGGCTCCTGCGGGAGTGCGGGTTCGAGATCGAGGCGCTGGCCGAGCTGCGGCCGCCGGCCACGGCGACCACCGGCTTCCCGTTCGTCACCCTGGACTGGGCCCGCCAGTGGCCCACCGAGGACGTCTGGGTCGCCCGCCGCCGCTGAGGAGCGCCACCGGCTACGCCACCGGCCGGCCGGCGCCTACTCCAGCTCCACCGGCCGGCCCCGGACGGCGGACAAGGTCGCCTGGGCGTCGTGCAGCCGGGCCCGGCCCGTCCGCACCGCCTCCCTGAGCAGGTCGAGCGCCGTCACCTCCCGGCCCGTGCCGGCGACCACGCCCGTGCGCCGCCAGTCCTCCGCAGCCACCTCGCCGGCCATCGACGCCAGGGCCTCGGCCGCGGCGGCCAGCTCGCCGAGCACGCCCTCGGTCGTCCGGCTGCCGCCGACCGGGACCGGCGCGCGGTCGGCCTCGGCCGCCGCGCCCGCCGGCACGTCCGGCCGGTCGGCGCTCGCCACCAGGCGGACGGCGTCGGCCACCAGCCGGAACGTCGCGGCGGCGTCGGCGGCGGCGTCGAGCGCCGACCGCCCATCCGGGCCGGGCCGGTGGGCGAGGTCGTCGGGCCGCTCGTCCTCGTCGAGGGCGGCGAGCAGCGCCCGGAACCGCCGGGGGTAGGAGCGCAGGGCGACGGTCGCGTCCGGCGGCCACACCGACGACAGCCACTCGTCGCCCACTGGCCTACTCCTCGTCCGCGCGCTTCACCTTGTCGACGAGGTGGGCGGGCATCAGGTCGTAGTGGTCGTGGCGGGCCGTGAACCGGCCGCGGCCGCCGGTCATCGACCGCAGGTCGATGGCGTAGCGCATGATCTCCGAGGTCGGGACCATGGCCGTGATGACCTGCTCGCCGTCGCCGGCCGGCTCGGTGCCCTGCACCCGGCCCCTGCGGGCGTTCAGGTCGCCCATCACGTCGCCCTGGTACTCGGCCGGGACCGTGACCTCGAGGAGCGAGATCGGCTCCAGCAGGACCGGCCCGGCCTTGGCCATGGCCTCCTTGAACCCGATGCGCCCGGCCGTCTTGAAGCTCATCTCGGACGAGTCGACCGGGTGGTACTTGCCGTCGAAGCAGGTGACCCGGACGTCGACGACCGGGTAGCCGAACACGCCGCCCTGGCCCATCGTGTCCTCGACGCCCTTCTGCACGGCCGGGATGAACTGGCGGGGGATGGCGCCGCCGACGATCTGGTCGACGAACTCGAACCCGCCGCCCCGCTCCAGCGGCTCGACCCGCAGCCAGGCGACGCCGAACTGGCCGTGCCCGCCGGACTGCTTCTTGTACTTGCCCTCGGCCTCGGCCTTGCCCGTGATCGTCTCCCGGTAGGGGACCCGCACGTCCTGGGTGGCGACCTCCACGCCGAACTTCCTGGCCAGCTTCTCCAGGGCGATGGTGAGGTGGGTCTCGCCCGTCCCCCGCAGGAGCGTCTGCCTGGTCTCCTCGTTGCGCTCGACGACGAGCGCCGGGTCCTCCTCCTGGAGGCGGTGGAGGGCGTTGGCGAGCTTGTCCTCGTCGGCCTGGGTGCGGGCGACGATGGCGACCGACAGGACGGGGTCGGGCCGCTCGAACCCGGGGACCCGCACGGGCGTGCCCTTGGGGGCGAGGGTGTCGCCGGTGGCGGTGGAGGAGAGCTTGGCGACGGCGGCGATGTCGCCGGCGACGACCTCGGGGACGCCCTCCTGCTCCTTCCCCCGCAGGGTGAACAGCCCGTGGAGGCGCTCGTCGGCGCCGCTGCGGGTGTTGGTGAGGTGGGCGTCGGGCCGGATCGTGCCCGAGAGCACCTTGAACATCGAGATCTGGCCGACGTAGGGGTCGGCCACGGTCTTGAACACGAACGCCAGCGGGTCGCCGCTCGGGTCGGGCTTGACCTCGACGGCCTGGTCGCCGGCGGTGACCTCGACGGGCGGGCGGTCGGTGGGCGACGGGCCGATCTCGCACACGAGGTCGGCGAGGCGGTCGATGCCGATCCCGGTGGTGGCCGAGCCGCACACGACCGGGAAGACGCTGGCGCCGGCGACGCCGAGGGCGAGCGTGCGCTCGAGCTCCTCGGAGGACGGGACGTCGCCCTCCAGGTAGCGCTCGAGGAGCGTGTCGTCGGCGACGACGATGCCCTCGACCAGGCTGTCCCTCACCTGGTGCTCCTGCTCCTCCATGTCGCCCGGGATCGGCCCGGCGTCGACCTTGCCGCCGTCGTACACGTAGGCCCGGTCGGTGAGCAGGTCGGCGACGCCCCGGAACGAGGTCTCCTCGCCGATCGGGAGCTCGAGGGGGGCGATCCCGGCGCCGAACCGGTCGATGAGCTGGTCGAGGGTGCGCTGGAACGACGCCCGCTCCCGGTCGAGCTTGTTGACGAACACCATCCGGGGGATGCCGATGGCGGTGGCCGCCTTCCAGATGACCTCGGTCTGGACCTCGACGCCCTCGACGGCGCTCACGACGAAGACGGCCAGGTCGGCGACCCGCAGGGCGGCGTGCACGTCGCCGATGAAGTCGGCGTAGCCCGGCGTGTCGAGCAGGTTGACCTTGTGCCCCTTCCACTCGAACGGCGCGAGCGCGAGGGACAGGGACAGCCCCCGCTTCTGCTCCTCCGGGTCGAAGTCGGTCACGGTGGTGCCGTCCTCGACCCGGCCCATGCGGTTCGTGACGCCGGCGCAGTGCAGCAGGGACTCGGCCAGCGTGGTCTTCCCCGCGCCGCCGTGCCCCACCAGCACCACGTTGCGGACCTTGCCGGCCGGGAAGCTCTTCACGCGCCAACCCCCTGCGTCGTTCGTCGGGAGCGCCAGCCTAGACCCCACCCCGCGCCCGAACCGCCCGACGGCCAGGGGTCCTGTCACACCCCGCTGGTAGGTTCGACGGCCAGTGACCGAGCTCGACCACGACCAGGTCGGCGCCGTCGGCAACGGCGCCGGGCAGGTGCCCCTCGGGCCCCGCCGCCTGGAGCCGCGCCACCTGCCGGACCTCGACGCGGCGGCGCTCCCCGACAGCGTCGCCTACCGGGTCAAGAACAAGCTCCTCGGGCCGCCGCTGCACACCGACCAGCTGGCCCACGAGCGCCTCGGCAAGCCGACGGCGCTGGCCGTGTTCGCGTCGGACAACCTGTCGTCGTCGGCCTACGCCACCGAGGAGATCCTGCGGGTCCTCGTACCGGTCATCGGCCTGGCCGCCTTCTCCCTCGTCCTGCCCATCACGATCGCCATGCTGGTCGTGCTGGCCCTGCTGATCGTGTCGTACCGGCAGACGATCAAGGCCTATCCCTCGGCCGGCGGCGCCTACGTCGTCACGAAGGACAACTTCGGCATCATCCCGGCCCAGGTCGCCGGCGTGTCCCTGCTGGTCGGCTACGTGCTGACGGTCGCCGTGTCGGTGGCCGCCGGCAGCGCCGCGCTCGCCTCGGCCGCCCACCCCCTCATCGCCTGGCGGGTGCCGATCGCGCTGTTCTTCATCGCGCTGATCCTGTTCGGGAACCTGCGGGGGGTGCGCGAGTCGGGGAAGGTCTTCGCCGTCCCCACCTACTTCTTCATCGCCAACATGGCGGTGCTGCTCGGCGTGGGGCTGTTCCGCTGGGGCTTCGGCGACCTCCCGCAGGGCGAGAGCGGCGTTGAGGGCATGCTCGAGCTGGGCGACGGCGCCGGCACCGGCCTGCTGTTCGGGGCGTCGCTGTTCATCGTGCTCCGGGCCTTCGCCTCCGGGGGTTCCGCGGTGACCGGCGTCGAGGCCATCTCGAACGGCGTCCCCGCCTTCCGGGCGCCCGAGTGGCGCAACGCCCGCACCACGCTCGTCATCATGGGCTCGGCCCTCGGCGTCATGTTCTTCGGCCTCTCCGCCCTGGCCGCCCACCTCCACACGATCCCGTTCGAGGAGGGCAGCCCCACCGTCATCGCCCAGATCGGCAAGCTGGTCTACAGCGACACGGCCCTCGGCCACGTCGGCTTCTACGCGCTCCAGACGGGGACGGTCCTGATCCTCGTCCTCGCCGCCAACACGTCCTACGCGGACTTCCCCCGGCTGGCGTCGTTCGCCGCCGGCGACAACTTCCTGCCCCGCCAGCTGACCAAGCGGGGTCACCGGCTGGTGTTCTCGAACGGGATGATCGCCCTGTCGGCGGTGTCGGCCGTGCTGGTCGTGGCCACCGACGCCCGGGTCGAGCGGCTGATCCCGCTCTACGCCATCGGGGTGTTCACGTCGTTCACGATGTCCCAGGCCGGCATGGCCCGCCACCACGTGCGGATCAAGGAGCAGGGCTGGCGGTGGGGCCTGTTCGTCAACGCCGTCGGCGGGGTGATCTCGTTCACGGTCGCGCTGATCCTCGGCCTGACGCAGTTCACGAGGGGCGCCTGGGTGGTGATCGTGCTGGTCCCGGCCGTCGTCGCCCTGCTCGTCCGGCTGAACCGGCAGTACACGGCGGAGGACGCGGAGCTGGAGCGGGACGCGCCGAAGGCGGCCGAGGCGCCGATCCTCCGCCGCCACGTGGTGCTGGTATTCGTCGGCAACCTCGACCTCGCCGCCGCCCGGGCGATCCAGTACGCCCGCACGCTCGCGCCCGACGAGCTCGGC
The DNA here is from genome assembly GCA_036399815.1 of Acidimicrobiales bacterium. Taxonomy (NCBI): domain Bacteria; kingdom Bacillati; phylum Actinomycetota; class Acidimicrobiia; order Acidimicrobiales; species Acidimicrobiales bacterium. The sequence goes on along the minus strand of DASWMK010000259.1, from coordinate 1,764 downwards.
GCCGTCCACATCGCCGTCGACCTGGCCAGGGCGAAGGACCTGGCCACGACGTGGCGACGGCTGGGCCTCGCCGCCCTGCCCCTCCAGATCGTCGACTGCCCGGACCGCCGCCTCGCCCGCCGGGCGCTCGAGGTGGTCGCCGAGTACCTGGCCGACGGCCAGACGGAGGTCACCATCCTGATCCCGCGGCGGCGGTTCAAGGGGCTGTGGCACCGGGTGCTGCACGACCGGACCTCCGACGAGCTGGAGGAGGTCCTCTCCACCCTGCCCCACGCCAACGTCACGATCGTCCCGTACCACGTCGGCCGGGCCGCGCCCGACGCCGCCGTGCACCACGCGGCCAAGGCGATGGTCCAGGTCAAGGCGGCCGACCAGGCGGCCACCGTCGGCGGGGGCGGCACGGGGCCGGCCGTCACCCGCGACGGGCTGGCGCCGATCTCGTCGGTCACGTTCCGCCAGCGGGTCAGGGTCGGCGGGCGGGTGCAGTCCGTCCGGGTCCAGCCCTGGGGGTCGGCCCCCACGCTCGAGTGCACGGTCGACGACGGCACCGGCCGGCTGCTGATCGTGTTCCTCGGCCGCCGGCACGTGCCCGGCGTGGAGCCGGGGACCAAGCTGGTCGTCGAGGGCGTGGTCGGGGAGCACCGGGGCCGGATCGCCGTCCTCAACCCCCGCTACGAGCTGGTGGCGCCGCCCGGCGACTGAGTCGCCATCCATGGGAAGGGTCCGGGGCCGCTGGTAGTTTCACCAGAGGACCCACCCCCTGGACCGGGAGCGCCCGATGTTCGACGGACGGTGGCGGACGAGCTTCGAGCGGGGCCTGCGCCCCGTCGGCACCAACATCCGCCGCACCGGCCTGACGGCCGATCACCTCACCGCCAGCGGCCTGGTGCTCGCGGTCGGCGCATCGATCGCCATCGCCAACGGCGCCCTGCGGGCCGGCCTGCTGCTGCTCGTGCTGTGCGCCGTGCCGGACATGCTCGACGGCGCCGTGGCCAAGGCGTCGGGCACGGCGTCGCCGAGAGGCGCCTTCTTCGACTCGGTGGCCGACCGGGTCACCGACGCCTTGCTGTTCGGCGGCGTCGCCTGGTTCCTCGCCTCCCGCGACGGCGGCCACATGGCCGTCCTCCCGCTCGCCGTGCTGGCCGCCTCGATGCTGATCTCCTACGAGCGGGCCAAAGCCGAGTCGCTCGGGTTCGAGGCGAGAGGCGGCCTGATGGAGCGGGCCGAGCGGATCATCCTGCTCGCCCTCGGCCTCCTGTTCGACTCGGTGCTGGCCGTCGTGCTGGCCGTGATGCTGGTGCTCACCCTGGTCACGGCCGTGCAGCGGTTCGTGAAGGTCTGGCGCCAGGCGTCGGTCCCCCGGCCGGCGCCCGAGGTGCCGAGCCGCTGGCGCCGGCGCACGGCGCGGACGACCACCAGGGCCTGGCGGCGCCGCAGCAGCCCCGAGCTGCGGGCCCGCTGGCGCCGCTGACCCCGCCCGCCCGCCGCCCGTCGCGCCCGGCGGTGCGCCGACCCCCCACGTCCCCCGCCCCCGCCCGCGCGGGCGCAGGCCGTCCGGCGCGGGTCCGCCCGGCCGGCCCGGGCGCGGGCGCACACCGTCCGGCGCGGCTCCGCCCGGCCGGCCCGGGCGTGGGCGCCCGCCGCTCGACGGCCCCCTGCCCGGCGGTCCCGGGCCCGGGCCGGGCCGGAGCGGCCTGATGGCCAGCCGGTCCCTGCTCGCCTACCAGGCCGGGTCGGCCGTCGGCCGGGCCCTGCCCTGGCCGG
>DASWMK010000258.1 GCA_036399815.1 Acidimicrobiales bacterium | reverse complement strand
CACGAGCACGGTCACGTCCCCCCGCCGGGGCAGGGCGTCGGCGACCACCTCGGGCCAGCCGAGCACGCACACGGTGGCGCCATCGGGCAGGGCGGCCACGACCTCGGCCGGCGTGGGGTCGTCGTCGAGGTCGTCGACGGCCCGCCACGCCTCGGCCACCGGGTCGCCGGCCGTCAGCACGCGCGCGCACAGCCACCACAGCGCGCCGGCCGCCGGGTGGCGCTCGAGGATGCGCCGGCTGGCGGTGACCAGGCCGGCGGGGTCGTCGCCGAGGGCGGCCATGGCGCCGGCCGTCTCCCGCACGAGCAGGCCCTGCTCGGCCCCGGACGACCGGGCGACGGCGCGCAGCCGCTCGATCGGGTGCACCGCGGCGACCCTACCGCCGGGCGGCGACGCTCCGGCGGGCCTGGCGGGGCGCGCTACCTTTCTGCGCCGTGGTCACCAACCCGCCCGGCGACCTGCGACTCGCGCCCCTGAACGGCACGCCGCGGCCGCTGCGGGAGTGGCTGACCCTGTTCCACCTGGCCGTCGTGGTGCTCGACCCGTACACCTCGGAGAGCGCCTGGCTGCTGCCGACCGCCGGCCGCCTGCTGCGGACCTACGACCAGGCCGACTGCCGGGTCGCCTGGCTGATCACCTGCGACGCCGACGACGCCCGCCGCTTCCTCGGCCCCTGGGCCGGCGAGATCCTCACGTTCTGCGACCCCGACCGCGAGGCGGTCAAGGCGCTCGGCCTCGAGCGCCTCCCGGCCTTCGTGCACATCGACCTCGCCGGCGACGTCGTCGGCTCGGCCGAGGGCTGGGACCCCGACGAGTGGCGGGCCGTCGCCACCGAGCTGTCCCGGCTGATGAGCTGGAGCCGGCCGGTCATCCCGGCCCTCGGCGACCCGGCCCCCTTCCCCGGCTCCCCCGCCCTCGGCTGACCGGCCCGGCCGCCCTCAGGCGAGGGCGACCAGGTCGAGCAGGTCGTCGCTCCAGTAGTCGAGCGTGCCCTCGGGCATCAGCAGCACGCGGTCGGGCTGGAGCCGGGCCACGAAGCCCTGGTCGTGGCTGACGACGACGAGCGACCCCGGCCAGCCGGCCAGCGCGGCGGCGGTGGCGTCCCTCGAGCCCGGGTCGAGGTTGTTGGTCGGCTCGTCGAGCAGCAGCAGGTTGTGCCGCCCGGCCACGAGCTGGGCGAGGGCCAGCTTGGTCTTCTCGCCGCCGGACAGGGTGCCGGCGTCCTGGTGGGCCTTCTCGCCGGTGAGGGCGAACATCCCGAGCAGGCCGCGGAGCGTCTCGTCCTCGACGGCCGCCTGCTCGCGCATGTGCTCGAGCAGGGTCCGCCCCGGGCTGATGCCCTCGTGCTCCTGCGCGTAGTAGCCGACCGACACGCCGGTGCCGAAGTCCACGGTCCCGGCGTCGGCCGCCGTCTCGCCGGCGAGGATGCGGAGCAGGCTCGTCTTCCCTGCCCCGTTGAGGCCCATGACCATGAGCCGCTCGCCCCGGCCGAGGTCGAAGCTGACGTCCTCGAACACGGGCGGGCCGCCGTAGCCCTTGGTGAGGCCGTCGACCTCGAGCACGACCCGGCCGGCGTGGGGCGGCGGCGGGAAGCGGACGCGCATGGCCCGCTCCCTGGCCGGCCCCTCGACGGCGTGCTCCCGCAGCCGCTCGACCCGGTGGTCGAGCACCTTGGCCCGCCGGGCCCGGGACACCGTCTGGCCCCGCATCTGGTCGGCGAGGGTCTTCAGCCGGGTGATCTCGGACTGCTGCTGCTCGCGCAGCTTGCGGAGCCGCACCTCGTCCTTGGCCCGCTGGGCCCGGTACTCGCTGTAGGTGCCCTTGTACTCGACCATCGTGCCGACCTCGTCGTCGGCGCTCCGGTCGAGGTGGAGCACGCGGGTGATGGCGTCGTCGAGCAGCTCGAGGTCGTGGCTGACGACGAGCAGCGCGCCGCGGTAGGAGCGGAGGAACTTGAGCAGCCAGTCCCTGGCGTCGACGTCGAGGTGGTTGGTGGGCTCGTCGAGCAGGAGCAGGTCGCTGCCGGCGAACAGGATGCGGGCCAGCTCCACCCGGCGCCGCTCGCCGCCGGACAGCACGCCGATCGGCAGGTCGGCCCGGTCGCCGGGCAGCCCGAGGCCGGCCATGATCCGGCGGACCTCGGCCTCGGCCGCGTAGCCGCCGTCGGCCCGGAAGGCGTCCTCGGCGCGCGAGAAGCGGGCGACGTTGGCCTCGGACGGCTCCTCCTCGATGCGCAGCCGCAGCTTCTCGAGCCGGGCCATGGCGAGGTCGAGGCCGCGGCCGGCGAGCACGTGGTCGAGGGCGGTCACGTCGTCGGCCACGCCGTCGAGGCGGGGGTCCTGGGACAGGTAGCCGAGCCCGCCGCTGTGGGTGACGACGCCGGCGAAGGGTTGGGCCGCGCCGGCGAGGACCTTCAGGAGGCTGGTCTTCCCGGCGCCGTTGCGGCCGACGAGGCCGACCTTGTCCCTGGCGCGCACGGTGAACGAGGCCCCCTGGAGCACCAGGTGGCCCCCCACCTCCACGGCGAGCTCACGGACCTGCAGCATGCCGAGATCGTGACAGGGGCGCCGACGGCGGGCGAGCGGTTATCGCCGTCAGCCGGCGTCGAGGGCGGCGACGACGGCGGCGGCGTAGGCGGTGGCGCCGGTGGCGTTCGGGTGGACGCAGTCGAAGGCGCTGACCCACGGGTCGCCCGACGGGTGGCCGTCGGCGCAGAACGGGGTCACGCCGGACAGGCCGTCGACCACGTGGACGACGGGGCCCGGCACCCACGACGGGAGCTGGCCGGCGCGCACGCCGTCCGGGCCGATGCCGTTGCCGGCGCCGTGCCCGGCGAAGGCGGGGCGGACGTCGGCCAAGAGCACCCGGTCGCCGAAGCGGCCGGCCACGTCGGCCAGGGTCGAATCGAGCGCCTCGACGACCCGGCCGGCGGCGCCGGCGAAGCAGGCGCCCTCGCAGCCGGCGATGCCGTGGGGCCGGGCCGCCGTCGGGTCGTGGTAGGTGGTGACGACGACGGTGGCGTCGGTGGCGGCGACGAGGCGGGCGAGCACGTGGTCGAGGTCGCCGGACAGGGCGGTGAGCCGGCCGGCCAGCCGCTCGCCGTCGAGCGCCCCGCCCGCCCCGATCAGCTCGGGGGCGGCGAAGAAGCGCAGGTCGTTGGCGCCCACGGTCACGGTGACGAGCCCCGGGTTGGCGGCCACCGCCCAGTCGACCTGGGAGCGGTCGCCGAGGCCGTCGCCCACGAGGGCGTCGGGCCCCGGGACCGGGTCGGTGCGGAGGTCGTCGGCGGTCGCCCCGCTGCAGGCGACGACGTCGACCGACGCCGCCCCCGCCCACCGGCCGGCCACCCGCGCCGGGTAGCCGTCGCCCTCGGCCCGCCCGCAGCCGTCGCCGGCCAGGTAGTCGGCCCGGTCGAGCCCGTACCCGCTGGCGACCGAGTCGCCGAGCGCCAGGTAGGCGCCGGGGTGGGCGGGGGCCCGGGCCAGCAGGTCGACGGTGGCGGTCGCCGAGCGCCCGTCGTCGTCGGTGGCCTCGACCCGCAGCGGCCAGGTGCCCTCCTGCCCGGCGGCCGGCGTCCAGCGGACCACGCCGGCGGCGGGGTCGAACGCCGCGCCGGCCGGCAGCCCGTGGACGGCGAGGGCCACGGGGCCGCCGTCGGGGTCGGCCGCGGCCAGCGCCACCTCGGACGGCTGGCCGGTCGTCGCCCTCGTCGCCGCGGGGACGGTGAGGACCGGCGGGCGGCCGGGGGGCGGCGCCGGCGCGGCCGCGGGGACCGGGGCCGGCGCGCCGGCGTGCACCCCGTCCGCGAA
>DASWMK010000257.1 GCA_036399815.1 Acidimicrobiales bacterium | reverse complement strand
ACCGGCCCGACCCCGGTCCGCGGCCGCCTCAGGGTCCCGGGGGACAAGTCCGTCTCCCACCGGGCCCTGCTCCTCGGCGCCCTGGCCGGGGGCACGACCACGATCACCGGCCTGTCCGCCGGCGGCGACGTCGCCCGCACCCGTTCCGCGGTCGAGGCGCTGGGCGCGGCGGTCGACGAGGTGCACGGCGAGGTGCGGGTCACCGGCGGCCGGCTGCACGAGCCGGCGGCGGTGCTCGACGTCGGCAACTCCGGCACGGCCATCCGCCTGCTGGCCGGCGTGTGCGCCGGCGTCGACGGGATCAGCGTGCTGGCCGGCGACGCCTCGGTGGCCGCCCGGCCGATGGACCGGGTCGCGGCGCCGCTGCGGGCCATGGGCGCGACCGTCGACGGGCGGGGCGGCGGGCGGTGGCCGCCCCTCGTCGTGCGGGGCGGGCGCCTCCGGGGCATCGACTACGAGCTGCCGGTGCCGAGCGCGCAGGTGAAGGGCGCCGTCCTGCTGGCCGGGCTGGCCGCCGACGGGGAGACCGTGGTGCGGGAGCGGGCCGCCACCCGGGCCCACACCGAGGAGCTGCTCGCCGCCTTCGGCGCCGACGTGGCCGTCGACCGGGAGGCCGGCACCGTCCGCCTGCGCCCTTCCCGGCTGCGGGGCACGGCGGTGGCCGTGCCCGGCGACCCGTCGCAGGCGGCGTTCTGGGTGGTCGCCGCCTGCGCCGTCCCCGGCGCCGACCTCGTGGTCGAGGACCTGTACCTGGGGCCGGCCCGCGCCGGGTTCCTCGACGTGCTCGCCCGCATGGGCGCCGACCTCGAGGTCGACCGGCGGGCCGGCGCCGTCCGGGCCAGGGGCGGCCCGCTGAAGGGCATTGACGTGGGCGGCGACGAGGTGCCCGGCCTGGTCGACGAGGTGCCGGCCCTGGCCGTGGCCGCGGCCTGCGCCGACGGCGAGAGCCGGTTCACCGGCCTGGGCGAGCTGCGGCTGAAGGAGAGCGACCGGCTGGCGACGGTGGCGGCCATGCTGCTGGCGTTCGGCGCGGGGGTCGCGCCGCTGGCCGACGGCTTCGTCGTGGCCGGCGGCGGCGGGCTGCGGGGCGCCGTGGTCGACGCCGCCGGCGACCACCGGATCGCCATGGCCGCGGCGGTGGCCGGCCTGGCCGCGGCCGGCGAGACGACCGTGACCGGCTGGGACGCGGTGGCCACCAGCTACCCCGGATTCGAGGAGGACCTGCGACGGTGCACGCCGTGACCGGGGGCGAGGCGTGGCAGCGCCGGGTCGTCGCCATCGACGGGCCGGCCGGGTCGGGCAAGTCGACCGTGGCGCGCGCCCTCGCCGCCCGGCTCGGCCTGCGCCACCTGGACACCGGGGCGATGTACCGGGCGGTCGCCTTCGCCGCCCTCCGCCAGGGGGTCGACCCGGCGGACGAGGAGCCGGTGGCGAGGATCGCGAGGGAGGCCGCGCTCGTCGTGGACGGCGACCGCGTGACCGTCGACGGGGTCGACGCCACCGCCGCCATCCGGGGCCCGGACGTGACCGGCGTGGTCAGCGCCGTGGCCGCCCACCCGAGCGTGCGGGCCGAGCTGCGGCGCCGCCAGCGGGAGTGGGCCGAGGAGATGGGCGGCGGCGTGGTCGAGGGCCGCGACATCGGCACCGTGGTCGTGCCCGGGGCCGGCCTGAAGGCCTACCTGACGGCCCGGCCCGAGGTGCGGGCCGCCCGCCGGAGCCGGGAGATGGCCGACGCCGGCCACGCCGACGTCGCCGCCGATCTCGCCAGGCGGGACGCGGCCGACAGCGGGCGGGCCGACAGCCCGCTGCGGGCGGCCGAGGACGCGGTGGTCGTGGACACGAGCGACCGGTCGGTCGAGGACATCGTCGACGAGCTGGCCAGGAGGTTCCCGGGATGACCGACGACCTCGCGGCGCGACCCGCCGACGGCGCCACCGCCGGGCCGGCCCCGGGCAGCCGCCGGGACGCCAGTCCGGCCAAGCTCGCGTTCTACCGGCTCGTCCGCGGGCTGCTGGTCGCCTTCGGCCGGGGCTGGCTGCGGCTGCGGGTCGAGGGCGGCGAGCACGTGCCGGCCGACGGCCCGTTCGTCCTCGCCCCCGTCCACCGCTCCAACCTCGACTTCTTCCTCGTCTCCTCGGTCACCACCCGGCGCATGCGCTACATGGGGAAGGACTCGCTGTGGCGGTCCCGCGCCCTCGGCTGGCTGATCAGCGCGCTCGGGGCCTTCCCGGTGCGCCGGGGGGCGGCCGACCGGGAGGCGCTGCGCACCTGCCTCGAGGTCATCCGCTCGGGCGAGCCGGTCGTGCTGTTCCCGGAGGGGACCCGGCGGACCGGGCCGGTCGTCGAGTCGATCTTCGACGGCGCCGCCTACGTGGCCGGCCGGGCCGGCGTGCCCATCCTGCCCGTCGGCATCGGCGGGTCCGAGCGGGCCATGCCGAGGGGCGCGAAGTGGATCCGGCCGGTGCGGGTGGCGGTCGTCGTCGGCCGGCCGTTCACGGTGGGCGACGGCACCGCGGGGGAGCGGGTGCCGAGGAGCGCGGTGAAGGCCGCGTCGGCCCGGCTCCAACGTGAGCTCCAGGAGCTGTTCGACCTGGCCCAGGAGCGGGTCGGGTCGCCCAACCCGCCGCTGCCGGCCGGCGACCGCTAGACGAGGGCGGCGAGGACGTCGCTCGCCGGCACGGCCCGGTCGAGCAGGGTCGGCCGGCCGTCGAGGGGCCCGGCCAGCAGGGCGGTGGCGGCCACGTCGACGGCGGTGAGCAGCTCGCGCAGCTCCCGGGGCGGCGGGAAGTATTCGTCCTCCTCGGTCACCCGCACCTCCTCGACCCCGTGCACCGGCGCCAGGCGGGCGATGACGGCCTCGACCACCTGCTCGGGGGCGGACGCGCCGGCGGTGACCCCGACGGTGCCGGACAGGTCGCCGGGCAGCTCCTCGGGGCCGTTCACCCGCAGCACCTTGGGGCAGCCGCCGTCGACGGCCAGCTTCTCGAGCGCCCTCGTGTTCGACGAGTTGGCCGACCCGACGACGACGACGGCGTCGCACCGCGGCGCGATCTCCATCAGCGCCGACTGCCGGTTGGTGGTGGCGAAGCACAGGTCGCTGCGCCCCGGCATCCAGACCTCGGGGTAGCGGTCGCGCACGGCGTCGAGCACGCCGGCCCAGTCGCGATGGCTGAGCGTGGTCTGGGCCAGCACGGCGACGGGCTCGTCGAAGTCGGGCAGGGCGGCCACCTCGGCCTCGGTCTCCACCCGCGAGATCGCGCCGGGGGCGACGGCCATGGTGCCGACCGCCTCCTCGTGGCCCTCGTGGCCGACGTAGACGATGCGGTAGCCGCGGCCGGCCCGCACCTTGACCTCGTGGTGGACCTTGGTGACGAGCGGGCACACGGCGTCGACCACCCAGCCGCCCCCGGCCCTGGCCGCCTCGACCACCTCGGGCGCCGACCCGTGGGCCGACAGCATCACCGGGCGGCCGGGCGGCACGTCGGCGATGTCGTCCACGAACACCACGCCGGCCTGCCGGAAGCGGTCGACCACCCGCTGGTTGTGCACGATCTCGTGGAAGCAGTAGACGGGCGGCTCGAAGGCCCGCACCATCCAGGCCAGCGCCTTGATGGCCATCTCCACGCCGGCGCAGAACCCCCTGGGCGCGGCGAGGAGGACGCGTTCGACGGGCACCCGTCCAGGCTACCGGCGGCCCGTCGGCGGCCCCCCGGTAGCCTGGGACGCCGTGCCCGCTGCCCGAGTCGTCGCCGTCGCGCCCGGTTCGCCGGCGGCGCGCGCCGGCCTGGCGCCGGGCGACGAGATCGTCTCGATCGGCGGCCGGGTGCCCCGCGACGTCATCCAGTACCGGCTGATGGTCGACGAGCCCGACGTCGAGATCGAGGTCGACCGGGGCGGCGTGGCCGTCACCGTCGAGGTGGCGAAGGGGCCGGGCGAGCCGCTCGGGGCCGACGTGGCGTCCGCGCTGTTCGACCGGGTGCAGACCTGCGACAACGCCTGCGAGTTCTGCTTCATCCACCAGCTGCCGCCCGGGCTCCGCCGCAGCCTGTACCTGAAGGACGACGACTACCGGCTGTCGTTCCTGTACGGCAACTTCACGACGCTGACGCGCTTCACCGAGGCCGACCTGGAGCGGGTGGTGACCGAGCGGCTGTCGCCGCTGCACGTCAGCATCCACGCCACCGACCCCGACGTGCGGGCGGCCATGCTGCGCAACCGCAGGGGGGCGACCAGCCTGCGGTGGCTGCGGGCGCTGCTCGACGCCGGCATCGAGGTGCACGGCCAGGTCGTGGTCTGCCCCGGGGTCAACGACGGCGCCGTGCTCGACGGGACCCTGGCCGACGTGCTGGACCGCTACCCCGAGCTCGCCACGCTGTGCGTCGTCCCGCTCGGCATCAGCCGCTTCTCCCGCAGCGACAGCCTCCGCCCGCACACTCCCGGCGAGGCGGCCGCCGTTGTCGACGCCGTGGAGGACTGGCAGGGCGTGTTCCTCGCCGCCCTCGGCCGCCGCCTGGCCTTCGCCGCCGACGAGTACTACCTGCTCGCCGGGCGGCCGTTCCCGCCGGCCGAGGCCTACGAGGGCTTTCCGATGCACGAGGACGGGGTCGGCATGGCGAGGACGCTCGAGCTGGAGCTGACCGGCGGCGCCGACCGCCCGACCGGGGTCCAGCCCGGGTTCTTCGCCTGGGTCGACGGCGCCCCGGCCGACGGCTACCGGGCCCCCCGCCTGGCACCCGTCGCCGCGGCCGGGCCCGCTCCCGGCCCGGCCGCCGGCTCGGCCTGCGGGACCGGCGCAGACGCGAGCGCCGCCGACCCGGCTGCCGTTTCGGCCTGCGGGACCGGCGCAGGCGCGGGCGCCGCCGTCCCGGCCGCCGGCTCGGCCTGCGGGACCGGCGCCGCCGGCGGCGCGCCGGGCATCGTCACCCTGCGGCCCCGCCGGGACGCGCCGGTCGCCGTGCTCACGGGCACGTACGGCGCGGCGGTGCTCCGCCCCCTCCTCGACCGCATCGGCCGCCCCGACGTGCGGGTCGTCCCCGTCGAGAACCGGTTCTTCGGCGGCACCGTCGGCGTGGCCGGGCTGCTCGTCGGCGAGGACCTGGCCAGGGTGCTCGCCGCCGAGCCCGAGGGCCACCGCTACCTGCTGCCCGACGTGTGCCTGTCCAGGGGCGTGTTCCTCGACGGCACCCGGCCCGAGGACCTGCCCCGCCCGGTCGAGGTCGTCCCCACCGACGGCATCGCCCTGCGGGCCGCGCTCGGCGGGCGCTGAGCCGTGCCCCTGCCCGTCGTCGCCGTCGTCGGCCGCCCGAACGTCGGCAAGTCCACCCTCGTCAACCGGGTGGTCGGCCGCCGGGTGGCCATCGTCGAGGAACGCCCCGGCGTCACCCGCGACCGCAAGGAGGTCGAGGCCGAGTGGGCCGGGCGGCGGTTCCTCGCCGTCGACACCGGCGGCTGGCTGGCCGCCGGCCGGGTCGGCGACCCGCTCGACGCCAAGGTCAGCGCCCAGAGCGAGCGGGCCATCGGCGACGCCGACGTGGTGGTGCTGGTCGTCGACGTCACGGTCGGCGTCACCGAGGAGGACGGCCGGGTCGCCGGGCTGCTGCGCCGGGCCGGCCGGCCGGTGCTGCTCGCCGTCAACAAGGTGGACGACGCCAACCGGGAGGCGGCCGTGTGGGAGTTCGTCGCCCTCGGCCTCG
>DASWMK010000256.1 GCA_036399815.1 Acidimicrobiales bacterium | reverse complement strand
ACCGGGTCGGGGCCGCCCCGGCCGACGTGCCGGCGCTGGCCGCGGCCGTGGTCGCCCGCCCCGAGCTGGCCCTCGAGGCGGTGTGGACCCACCTGGCCGTGGCCGAGGCGGCCGGCGACCCGTTCACCGCCGCCCAGCTCGACCGCCTCGACGTGGTCCTGGCCGGGCTCGGGGCGTCCGGCATCCGCCCGCCGCTCGTCCACGCGGCGAACTCGGCCGGCACGCTCCTCCACCCCCGGGCCCGCCGCCACCTGGCCCGCTGCGGGCTGGCGCTCTACGGCGTGCTCCCGGCGGCCGGCCTCGCCGCGCCCGGCGCCGGCGACCTCCGCCCCGCGCTCTCCCTGCGGGCCAGGGTGTCGCTCGTGAAGGAGGTGCCGGCCGGCGACGGCATCTCCTACGGGCTCCACCGCCGCTTCGACCGGCCGACGGTCGTCGCCACCGTGCCGATCGGCTACCACGACGGCGTCCCCCGCCGCTACGGGCTGACCGGCGGCGAGGTCCTGATCGGCGGCCGTCGCCGCCCGGTGGCCGGCGTGGTGACCATGGACCAGCTGACCGTCGACTGCGGCGACGACCGGTCGGTGCGCCCCGGCGACGAGGTCGTGCTCCTCGGCGCGCAGGGCGGGGAGCGGATCGACGCGTGGGAATGGGCCGGGCGGCTGGGGCTCATCGCCTGGGAGGTGCTCTGCGGGATCGGCCCCCGCGTGCCCCGCCGGTACGTGGACCGGTGATCACCGACGTCGCCGGCGTGCGGGCCGGGCACTGGACCGACGCGGCCGGCGGCACCGGCTGCACGGCCGTGCTGTTCCCCGACGGGACGGTGGCGTCGGGGGAGGTGCGGGGCGGGGCGCCGGCGACCAGGGAGTGGGCGCTGCTCGCGCCCGAGCGGCTGGTCGCCCGGCTCGACGCCGTGGTGCTGGCCGGCGGGTCGGCGTTCGGGCTGGCCGCGGCGGACGGCGTCGTCCGGTTCTGCGAGGAGCGGGGGATGGGGTTCCCGACGGCGGCGGGGCCGGTGCCGATCGTCGTCGGCCTCGCCCTCTACGACCTGGCCGTCGGCGACCCCGGCGCCCGGCCCGGCCCGGCCCAGGGCTACGCCGCCTGCGAGGCGGCCACCGCCGGCCCGGTCCCCACCGGCCCGGTCGGGGCGGGCACGGGCGCGACGGTCGGCGCCTGGTGGGGGCCCGAGCGGCGCCGGCCCGGCGGCATCGGGACGGCCACCGAGCGGGCCGGGCCGCTGGTCGTCGCCGCCCTGCTGGCCGTGAACGCGGCCGGTGACGTCGACCCCGGGGACGGCAGCGACGGGTCCTGGCCCCTGCCGGCGCCCGGCCGCCCGCCGTTCGCCGCCGGCCCGCCGCAGGCGACCACCATCGGGGTGGTGGCGACCAACGGGGCGCTCGACAAGGTCGGCTGCCTGGTCGTCGCCCAGGGCGCCCACGACGGCCTGGCCAGGGCGCTCGTCCCCGCCCACGCGAGGGGCGACGGCGACGCCGTGGTCGCCGCGGCCACCGGCGAGGTGGCCGGCGCCGACGTCGACGTGGTCCGCCTGCTGGCCACGAGGGCGGTGGTCGCGGCCGTGCGGGCGGCCGTGCCGCCGCCGGGAGGTGCCCTCCGCCACCGGCAGTAGCATTCCCGGGTGCCGTCCCTCGACGTGCTGGCCGCCGAGGCGAGCACCTGCACCCGCTGCGCGCTGGCCGTCGGGCGGACGACCGTCGTCTTCGGCACGGGCGACCCGACCGCCGGCCTGCTGTTCGTGGGCGAGGGGCCGGGGGCCGAGGAGGACCGGCAGGGGCTGCCCTTCGTCGGGCGGTCGGGGAAGCTGCTGGACAGGCTGTTGTCGGAGGAGATGGGCATCACCCGCGACCACTGCTACATCGCCAACCTGGTGAAGTGCCGCCCCCCGGGCAACCGGGACCCGGAGCCGGCCGAGATCGAGGCCTGCCGGCCGTTCCTCGCCGGCCAGCTGGCGGCCATCCGGCCCCGGGTGACGGTCACCCTCGGCCGCCTGGCCGCCCAGGTCCTGCTCGGCACGACCGAGCGGGTGTCCCGCCTGCGGGGCCGGCGGTTCCCGTTCGGCGACGGGGTCCTGATCCCGACCTGGCACCCGTCCTACGTGCTGCGGGGCGGCGGCGAGCCGATGGCCCAGCTGCGCGCCGACCTCGTCAGGGCGAAGGTCGCCCTCGCCGCATGATCGAGCTCGCCACCGACTCGGTCGACCAGACCCGCGACGTCGGCGCCGCCCTCGCCGGCGTGGTGCAGCCCGGCGACGTCGTCCTGCTGGCCGGCGACCTCGGGGCCGGGAAGACGGCGTTCGCACAGGGGCTCGGCCGGGGGCTCGGCATCGCCGACCGGATCACCAGCCCGACGTTCACCCTGGCCCGCCACTACCACGGGCGCCTCGACCTCCACCACCTCGACGTCTACCGGCTCGAGCACCTGACCGAGCTGTTCGACGTCGGCCTGCCCGAGCTGCTGGACGAGGGCGGCGTGACCCTGATCGAGTGGGGCGACACGATCCTGCCCGCCATCCCCGCCGACTTCCTAGAGGTCCGGCTCACGTTCGGGCCGGCGGACGACGACGGCACCGGCGCCGGCGGCGAGGACCACCGCACGCTCGCCCTGCGCCCGGTCGGCGTCCGCTGGCACGCCCGCCAGCGGGTGCTCGCCGAGGTGCTGGCCCCGTGGAGGACGCCGTGCTGATCCTCGGCATCGACACCGCCACCGTCCAGGTGAGCTGCGCCATCGGCGGGCACGAGGGCGTGCTCGGCTGCGTGCAGTCGTCGCGGGGCAAGCGCCACGCCGAGACGCTGACGCCGGCCGTCGACTTCCTGCGCCGCCAGGCGAGGGTCGAGCTGTCGGAGATCAGCGTGGTCGCCGTCGACCTCGGCCCCGGCCTGTTCACCGGCCTCCGGGTGGGGGTGGCGGCGGCGAAGGCGCTGGCGTCGGCCCTGTCGGTCCCGATGATCGGGGTGCCGAGCCTCGACCTGCTGGCCTTCCCCGTCCGGTTCACGAACCGGCTGATCGTCGCGGCCATCGACGCCCGCCGCGGCGAGCTGTTCTACGCCTTCTACCGGCAGGTGCCGGGCGGCATCCAGCGGGTCACGCCCCACCAGGTGGGCGACGCCGAGGACGTCGTGTCCGAGCTGGTGGCGTCGGGCGACGAGGTGCTGATGGTGGGCGACGGCGCCATCCGCTACGCCGACCGGTTCGAGGAGCTGGACCGGGTCGAGATCGCCGACAAGGGCCTCGCCTACCCGTCGGCCTCGTCGCTCGTGCAGCTGGCCCACCCGAGGGCGCTGCGCGAGGAGTTCCAGCCCCCCTGGGAGCTCCAGCCGCTGTACCTGCGCACCCCGGACGCCGAGATCAACTGGGCGGTTCGGGAGGGCGCGCCGTGAGCGCCGCGCCGATGCCGGCGCCGGCGCCCGGCGAGCTCGCCGTCGAGATCGCGCCGATGCGCCGCCGGCACCTCCGGTCGGTGCTGCGCATCGAGTCCCAGGTCTACCCCCGGCCCTGGTCCTACGGGCTGTTCGTGTCGGAGCTGGCCCTCCGGTCGAGCCGGGTGTACCTGGTCGCCCGGGTCGACGGGGCCGTCGTCGGCTACGCCGGCGTGATGCTCGTCGTCGGCGACGGGCACGTGACGACGATCGCCGTCGACCCCCGCTGGCACCGCCACAAGATCGGGACCCGGCTGCTGCTCGCCCTGGCCAGGGCGGCGGTGGCGAGGGGCGCCCAGAACCTGACCCTGGAGGTGCGGGTGGGCAACACCGGCGCGCAGGCGCTGTACCGGCGCTTCGGGTTCGCGCCCGCCGGCATCCGCAAGGGCTACTACACCGAGACCAACGAGGACGCGCTGATCATGTGGGCCAACGACGTGGCGACCGACGGGTACGCCGCCCGGCTGGACGAGATCGAGGCCGGCGTCCCCGGTCGCACCGTGGAGGTGGAGAGGTGACGATGCTCGAGGCCACCGACTGCGTGCTCGCCATCGAGACGTCCTGCGACGAGACGGCCGCCGCCGTCCTCCAGGGCCCGAACCGGGTCCTGTCGTCGGTGGTCAGCAGCCAGGTCGACCTGCACGCCCGCTTCGGCGGGGTCGTCCCCGAGGTGGCCAGCCGGGCCCACGTCGAGCTGCTGACCCCGGTCGTGGCCGAGGCGCTGGTCGAGGCCGGCGTCACCGGCGACGACATCCGAGCGGTGGCCGCGACCGTCGGCCCCGGCCTGATCGGGTCCCTGCTCGTCGGGGTCAGCGCGGCGAAGTCGCTCGCCCTCGTGTGGGACGTGCCCTTCGTCGGCGTGAACCACCTGGAGGCCCACCTGTACGCCGCCCTGCTCGAGGAGCCCGACCTCGAGCCGCCGCTCGTCGTGCTGCTCGTGTCCGGCGGCCACACGATGCTCGTCGCCATGCGCGACCACGGGAAGTACGAGCTCCTCGGGTCGACCCTCGACGACGCCGCCGGCGAGGCCTTCGACAAGGTCGCCCGCTTCCTCGGCCTCGGCTACCCGGGCGGTCCCGTGATCGACCGCATCTCCATGGAGGGCGACCCGACGGCCATCGCCTTCCCCCGGCCCATGCTGGACGACGGCTACGACTTCTCCTTCAGCGGGCTGAAGACGTCGGTGGTCAACTACGTCCGCCGCCACCCCGAGGCGTCCACGCCCGACGTCGCCGCCTCGTTCCAGCAGGCCGTCGTCGACGTGCTGGTGGCGAAGACCAGGCGGGCCGCCCGGTCCATCGAGGCGAAGGGCATGTGCCTCGCCGGCGGGGTCGCCGCCAACTCGCTCCTGCGGGAGCGCTTCCTCGACGCCTGCGCCGAGGAGGGGGTGCGGGGGTTCCTGCCCAGCCGGTCGATGTGCACGGACAACGCGGCGATGGTGGCCGCGGCCGCCTGGTACCGCCTGCGCTCCGACGGCCCGACCCCGCTCGACGCCGGCGCCCTGCCGAACCTGTCGCTACCCCTGGTGTAGCCGGGCCCTGGCCCGGCCCCGGCGCTGCACGAGCAGGGTGAGCGTGCCGCCGGCCACGAGGGCGACGAGGTTGCCGGCCAGCTGGGCGCCGGCGCCGACCGCCTCGGACCAGTCGGCCACCGCCGCCGACACGCCGACGTCCGCGGCGGCCGGGACGGTGGTGACCGAGATGAGGACGCCCACGAGCGTGCCCGACCGCCCGGACGTCAGCGAGAGGATCCCGGCCGCGCCGGCGAGCAGGGCGACGACGAGGGAGATGGCGTCGACGGTGGCGACGAACCCGGTGAGCGGCCGCTCGGCGGCCGCGAACCCGTCGGGCACGAGGCCGGCCGCCCTGGCGAGGAGGGTGCCGGCGGCGGCGGCGGCGATGGCGACCGGGAAGCCGACGGCGAGGGCGACGAGCGACCGGCGGGCGTGGTGCGGGGCGCGGGCGCCGATGGCGACGCAGAGGCCGGCGACCGGGCCGAACTCGGGGCCGACGACCATGGCCCCGACGATGAGCACGGCCGAGTCGAGGAGGACCCCGGCGGCGGCGATCAGGCAGGCGACGACGAGGAAGACGAGGAACGTCCACGACAGCCGGGCCTCCGCGCCGGTGCGGGCCTCGATCTGCTCCCACACGACGGCGTCGGCCGGGTCGCCCGGCGCCGCCCGCTCGGCCGCGTCGGCCCGCTCGGACAGGGCGAGGTCGATCTCCTCGGCGGCGATCGACCCGCTGCGCTCGAGCCCGAGGTCGCTCAGGGCCCGGAGGACGGCGCTGGCGTCCTCCCTGGCCACGTCGCAGAGACGAGGTCGCCGGCCGGGTCGACGGCCGCGCCGGGCAGCACGACCACGTTGCACACGCCCGGTTCGCGGCCGAGGACGCCGAGCACGGCGTCGCGGTCGGACGGCGGCGTGATGATGCGGACGTGGAGCACGGCGACAGCGTGGCAGCCGCCGGCGCCGAGCCGGGTTGCCGCCCGTCACCTGCGGCGCCTATCGTTAGCAGTCGCAAGGCGAGAGTGCTAACCACCTCCTGGGAGGCCGTACCGAATGAACCTTCAGCCCCTCGACGATCGCATCGTCGTCCGCCCCGGCGAGTCGGAGGAGACCACCGCCAGCGGCCTGGTGATCCCGGACACCGCCAAGGAGAAGCCGCAGCAGGGCGAGGTCCTCGCGGTCGGCCCGGGCAAGCGGTCGGAGCAGACCGGCGAGGTGATCCCGCTCGACGTGAAGGTCGGCGACACGGTCGTCTACAGCAAGTACGGCGGCACCGAGATCACCGTCGAGGGCGAGGACCTGCTGATCCTGTCGGCCCGGGACGTCCTGGCCATCCTGAAGAAGTAGGGAGGCCATGGCGAAGATCCTGAAGTACGACGAGGAGGCGCGGCGCGCCCTCGAGGCCGGGGTGAACAAGTTGGCCGACTCGGTCAAGGTCACCCTCGGGCCGAAGGGCCGCAACGTCGTCCTCGAGAAGAAGTTCGGGGCGCCGACCATCACCAACGACGGCGTGTCGATCGCCCGCGAGGTCGAGCTGGACGACCCGTTCGAGAACATGGGCGCCCAGCTGGTCAAGGAAGTGGCGACGAAGACCAACGACGTCGCCGGTGACGGCACCACCACCGCCACCGTGCTGGCCCAGGCGCTGGTCCGCGAGGGCCTCCGCAACGTCGCCGCCGGCGCCAACCCGGCGGCGCTGAAGCGGGGCGTCGAGCGCGGCGTGCAGGCCGCCGTCGAGGCGCTGGCCGGCCTGGCCCGCGACATCGACGAGAAGTCGGAGATCGCCCAGGTGGCCGCCATCTCCGCGGCCGACCCGTCGATCGGCTCGGTCATCGCCGACGCCATCGACAAGGTCGGCAAGGACGGCGTCGTCACCGTCGAGGAGTCGAACACCTTCGGCATGGAGCTCGACTTCACCGAGGGCATGCAGTTCGACAAGGGCTTCCTGTCGCCGTACTTCGTCACCGACCAGGAGCGGCAGGAGGCGATCCTCGAGGACCCGTTCCTGCTGTTCGTGAACGGCAAGATCAGCTCGGTGCAGGACCTGCTGCCGGTCCTCGAGCGGGTCATGCAGACCGGCCGGCCGCTGCTCCTCGTGGCCGAGGACGTCGAGGGCGAGGCCCTCGCCACCCTGGTCGTCAACAAGATCAGGGGCACGTTCAACTCGGTCGCCGTCAAGGCGCCGGGCTTCGGCGAGCGGCGCAAGGCGATGCTGGCCGACATGGCCGTCCTCACCGGCGGCCAGGTCATCTCCGAGGAGGTCGGCCTCAAGCTCGAGAACACCACGCTCGACCTGCTCGGCCGGGCCCGCAAGGTGGTCGTCACCAAGGACGCGACGACGATCGTCGAGGGCGGCGGCAGCGAGGCGGACGTCAAGGGCCGCATCGCGCAGATCAAGCGGGAGATCGAGGAGACCGACTCCGACTGGGACCGCGAGAAGCTCCAGGAGCGGCTGGCCAAGCTGGCCGGCGGCGTCGCCGTGGTCAAGGTCGGGGCGGCCACCGAGGTCGAGCTCAAGGAGAAGAAGCACCGCATCGAGGACGCCCTCTCCGCGACCAGGGCGGCCATCGAGGAGGGCGTCGTCGCCGGCGGCGGCACCGCCCTGCTGCGGGCCCGCCCCGCCGTCGAGAAGGCGGCCGTGGACGCCGACGGCGACGAGGCCACCGGCGTGCGCATCGTCTGGTCGGCCCTCCAGGCGCCGGCCCGGCTCATCGCCACCAACGCCGGCTTCGAGGGCGCCCTCGTCGTCCAGCGGGTCGAGGCCGAGAGCGGCAACGTCGGCTTCAACGCCCAGACCGGCCAGTTCGAGGACCTGCTCAAGGCCGGCGTCCTCGACCCGGCCAAGGTCACCAGGGCCGCCCTGCAGAACGCCGCCTCGATCGCCGGCCTGCTGCTGACGACCGAGTGCCTCGTGGCCGACAAGCCCGAGAAGGAGCAGCCCGCCGCCGCCGGCGCCCCCGGCGCCGGGATGGGCGGCATGGGGATGATGTAGCGACCTCGGTCGCCGAACCGAACGACCGTCCACGAGGCCGGCATGTCCGAACGAGCGTTCGGGTATGCCGGCCTCATGGCGAACGTGCAGGGAACCCCCGAGAAGGACCCGGAGGAGTGGGTCACCGGCGACGAGCCGATGACCGGCCCGCAGGCCTCCTACCTCCAGACCCTCACCCGCGAGGCGGGCGAGGAGTTCGACGACGAGCTCACCACGGCCGAGGCGTCCAAGCGCATCGACGAGCTCCAGGACAAGACCGGGCGGGGCAGCTAGCCCCGCCGGCCGGTCGAGCCGGCGCCACGTGTTCGCGGGGCACCTTCCCGGCGGGCCGGTGGCGCCGCAGGTCCCCGTTGCCGCCGCCGAGCCGCTCCCCGCGGGCCGGCGCCGCCGCCGCAGCGTCCTCGTCGCCGGGGACCGCGCCGCTCCTGGACGAGCGCGCGCCGGTGCCCGATGCGGAGCGGCGCCGCTCCTGGTCGCCGGGGGCACGCCGGTAGGCTCGGCGCCATGGACCGACCGCCGCCCGACCCCCGGGCCCTGCTCTCCACGTGGATGGAATGGGAGCGCGGCGAGTCGACCCCCGGCCGGGTCCTCGCCAGCCTGAAGACGGCCGGGATGCGCGAGCTGCTCGACAACCTCGTGGCGGCCCAGGAAGAGGCGGCCCGGTCGGCGGCGATCACCGGCTCTGGTGGCGCCGGCGCCGGCTGACCCCCGGCCGGCCCCTCGCGGGGTGCGGGGAGGGCGCCAGGTCATCCCCCGACCGGTCGGGGCCAGGGCCGGCCGCCCGGCCCCGTGGGCCCACCTGCCGGCCGAGGACCGCCGGGTCGACGTCGCCCGCGTCCGCCGGGGGCTGGCCGTCGCCGGCGCCGGCCGGCCCACCCCGCTCGCCCCGGACGAGCCGGGCGCGCCCCACTCGGCCGTGCTCGTCCCCCTCTACGACGAGGGCGGTGCCGCCCACGTGGTGCTCACCCGCCGGGCCCAGCACCTGCGCTCGCACAAGGGCGAGGTCAGCTTCCCTGGCGGCCGCGGCCACCCGGGCGAGGACCCGCGCACCACGGCGCTGCGGGAGACCGAGGAGGAGATCGGGCTGCCGCCGTCGGCCGTCGAGGTCGTGGGCGAGCTCGACCACCTGACGACGATTTCCAGCGCGACGGCCATCGTGCCCCTCGTCGGCGTGCTGCCCGGGCGGCCGGAGGTGCGGCCCAACCCCGGCGAGGTGGAGGCCGTGCTGTTCGTGCCGCTGGAGGAGCTGCTGGCCGAGGGCGTGTTCCGGGAGGAGCGGTGGGTGGCCGCCGGCCTGGACCGGCCCATCTGGTTCTTCGAGCTGGTCGGCGACACCGTGTGGGGGGCGACCGCGGCCATGCTGCGCCAGCTGCTCGCGCTCGTCACCGGCACGGCGGGCTGACCGGGCGCGGCCGGTCCGCCACACTTGGGCATGGCCCGACTGCTGCTGCTCGCCGGCGACCCGGTGGCCGCCGGCGCGGTCGCGCAGGCCTGGGCCAGGCGCCGCCCCGGCGCGGCGTGGCTCGACGCCGCCCGCCTGGCCTGCCGGCTCGTGCCCGGCGACGGGGGGACCGACCCGCGGGCGGCCGCCGTGGCGGCGACCTGCGCGGCGGCCGTCGAGCTGGTCGCCGCCGGCCTGGACGTCGCCGTCGCCGGCGGGCCGGGCGACGAGGCCGAGTACGGCGCCACGTGGCGGCCGGCGATCGGCGCGCTCGACCACCGCCTCGTCGTCCTCGCCCCCGGCGAGGTCGAGGAGGAGGGCGCGGCCGCCCTCGACCGGGAGCTCGACGTCCCCGGCTCGGGGTGGCGGGACGACGTGGTCGAGGACGCCGTCGTCCGCCTCCGCCCGGTCCGGGAGGGCGACGTCCCCGCCATCGTGGCCGCCTGCCAGGACCCGGAGATCAGCCGGTGGACCACGGTGCCGTCGCCGTACGACGAGCACCACGCCGTCGAGTTCGTCCGCCGCGCTGCCGAGGGCCGGCGCCGGGGCACGGGCGCGGCGTTCACCATGGCCGACCCGGCCGGCGACGGCCTGCTCGGCTGCATCAGCGTGTTCGGCGTCGACTGGACCGCGCTGGTCGGCACCGTCGGCTACTGGGTGGCGGTGGGCGCGAGGGGCAGGGGGGTCGCCCGCCACGCGCTCGGGCTGCTGTCCCGCTGGTCGTTCGACCGGCTGGGCCTGGCCCGCCTCCAGCTCGACGTCGTGGTCGGCAACGAGGCGTCGTGCCGGGTGGCCGAGGCGGCCGGCTACCGGAGGGAGGGTTTCCGGCGGGCGGCGCTGCCCCATCGGGACGGCCGGGCCGACGTCCTCGGCTACGCGCTGCTCGCCGTCGACCTGGAGGAGGCGGGCCGTGGCTGAGCCCGGCACCGATCGGACCCGGGGCGGCGGCTCGGTCGCCCGCGACCTGGAGGAGGCGGACCGTGGCTGAGCCCGGCACCCACTGGACCCCCGACGAGTTCCGTCGCCACGGCCACGCCGCCGTGGAGTGGGTGGCCCGCTACCTCGAGGACGTGGAGCGCTTCCCCGTGCTCTCCCGGGTGGCGCCCGGCGACACGCGCGCCCTGCTGCCGCCCCACCCGCCCGAGCACGCCGAGCCGTTCGAGGACGTGCTCGCCGACCTCGACCGCGTCGTCGTCCCCGGCATCACCCACTGGCAGTCGCCCAACTTCTTCGCCTTCTTCCCGTCGAACGCGTCGGGGCCGTCCATCCTCGGCGAGCTGATCTCCGCCGGCCTCGGCGTCCAGGGGATGCTCTGGGCGACGAGCCCGGCCTGCACCGAGGTCGAGACCCACGTGCTCGACTGGCTGGCCGAGCTGATCGGCCTGCCCGGCCGCTTCCGCTCCGACGGCACGGGCGGCGGCGTCATCCAGGACACGGCGTCGAGCGCGACGCTCTGCGCGCTGCTGGCCGCCAGGGAGCGGGCCGGCGGGGCGCCCGTCCTCGACCGCCTCACGGCCTACACGTCGACCCAGGCCCACTCGTCGGTCGCGAAGGCGGCCCGCATCGCCGGGCTGACCGAGGACCGCCTGCGCCTGGTCGACGTCGACGAGCGCTTCGCCATGCGGCCCGACGCCCTCGCCGCCGCCGTCGAAGCCGACCGGGCGGCCGGGCTGGTGCCGTTCTTCGCCGTCGCCACCGTCGGGACCACGTCGACGACCGCCGTCGACCCGGTGCCGGCCATCGCCGGCATCTGCGCCGAGGCCGGCGTGTGGCTCCACGTCGACGCGGCGATGGCCGGGTCGGCCGCCGTCTGCCCCGAGCTGCGCTGGCTGCACGACGGCCTCGACGGCGCCGACAGCTACTGCGTCAACCCCCACAAGTGGCTGTTCGTGAACTTCGACTGCGACGCGTTCTACGTCGCCGACCGCGGCGCGCTGGTGCGGGCCCTCGGCATCCTCCCGGACTACCTCCGCAACAAGGCGACCGAGTCCGGCGCGGTGATCGACTACCGGGACTGGCAGATCCCGCTCGGCCGCCGCTTCCGCGCCCTCAAGCTGTGGTTCGTGCTCCGCTGCTACGGCGCCGAGGGACTGCGCCACTACGTCCGCCACCACGTGGAGCTGGCGGCCGAGGCGGCGGCCTGGATCGGCGCCGACCCGGACTTCGAGCTCGCCGCGCCCGTGCCCCTGAACCTCGTCTGCTTCCGCCACGTCGGCGGCGACGACGTGAACCAGCGGATCATGGACGAGCTGAACGCGTCCGGCGAGCTCTACCTGACGTCGACCCGGCTCGACGGGCGGCTCACCCTGCGACTGTCGATCGGCGCAGGGCGGACCGAGCGCCGCCACGTGGAGCGGGCCTGGGAGCTGATCCGCTCGGTCAGCCCTTCATCGCCTTGAGGATCTGCTTGGCCATCGTGGCGTTCATCTCGTAGACGGCGGACCGCCGGGCGTCCCGCACGGCCTTGACGACGCTGCCCCCGGTGGCCTCGTCGATGGCGGCCAACGCGTCGACGATCGCCTCCTTGGTGGCGTCGGTGGCCTTGTAGCCCATGCCGGTGAGCGCCTTCACGACGTCGCTCTCCGCGATCGGGGCCGGCGCCGCCGAGGCGATGATCCGGAGCGCGTCCTTGGTCAGCTCGGCGCCCTGCTCGACGGCCTCGACGACGCTCAGCCGTCCGGCCGGCTCGCCGTCCACCGAGGCCAGCCACCGCCGCACCTTCTGAACGATCTCGCCGTGGGTCTCGCCCTCGAACGACAGCGTCGGCATGTGGCTATGGTACGGACCACTCGGGAGCCGACCGACTCTCTGCCGCAGCAGGGCTCCGGGGCGACGTCGATCGTCCTACTGGGGAGGCGCCATGCGTCGTCGTGCCCGTATCCGCCGGTCCCGGTTCGCTGCCGGGCTGCTCGCTCTGGGGATGGTCGGCTCGACGACCGTCGCCGCCGTCGACGCCGGTGCCGCCGAACCGGAGTCGGGGACGCTCACCGCTCCCGACATCGGCACCGCCGAGCTCGAGTACGAGGGCGAGGTCCCTCCCGGCACGGGCGGCGCCGACTACTCCGCCTGCGAGGACGGCGTCAACGCCGACACGTTCACCCTCACCGTCGTCCTCCCGGAGCCGTGGAGCGCGACGAGGACCGGGCAGCTGAACGTCGAGGTCGTGTGGGCGCCGACCAGCCCCGACCCGGCCACGAGCGACCTCGCCCTGTTCGTCGAGGAGCCCGACGGCGACGTCGTCAGCAGCGACGGGGGCACGCCGTCCGAGGCCGTCGCCATCGTCGACCCCGAGGCCGGCGACTACCTGATCGTGATGTGCGCGTTCGCCAACGCCCTCCCGCAGCCGTACGAGGCCGAGGTCGGCCTGACGGTGAGCGCGCCGACGCCGAACCCGCCGGCCACGCCGTCGACGTTCAAGTTCTCGCCGATCACCACCGTCGACCCGCAGCGGGACGTGGCCGAGCCGTCGCTGCGCATCGACCCGCAGGGCAACGAGTACACCTGCGGGCCGTTCGGGTCGAGCCGCAACGCCGACTACGCCCAGAAGAGTGAGGACGGCGGCGACACCTTCCGGATCATGGGCCAGCCGCCCGAGGGCCGCATCTCCCCAGGCGGGGGCGGCGACTGCGAGCTGGCCGTCAACCCGGTCCCCAACGACCAGGGCTTCCACAACCTCGCCTACACCGGCCTCGAGAGCCTGCTGAACTTCTCGACCGGCCGCAGCACGAACGCCGGCCGCAGCTGGGTCGGCACGAACACGTCCTCGTCGCCCGTCGTCGTCGACCGGCAGTGGATGGACGCCGCCGGCAAGGGGATCGTGTACCTGACCTACCGCCAGGTGCCCGAGGGCAGCTTCGTGCAGCGCTCGACCGACGGCGGCCTCACCTACGCCCCGCCCACCGGCGTGGCCATCCCCGAGATCTCGATCTCCGGCAACCTGGTCGTGGACGAGCGGGACGGCAAGCGCCTGTACATCGCCTACACGGTCGGCAACGAGGTGCGCCTCGCCATCTCGAACGACGGGGGCGCCACCAACCCGTGGCGGAACTTCCTCGTCGCCGAGGCCGAGGGCGACCCGTCGAGCCTGTTCCCGGTCGTCGCCCAGGACCACGGCGGCAACCTCTACGTGGCCTGGATCGAGGCCGGCTCGTACAACGCCTACTACGCCTACTCGACCGACCGGGGCCGCACCTGGTCGGAGAAGATCCAGGTCAACCGGGACAAGGTGCGGACGACCGTGATGCCCTGGATCGACGCCGGCGACGTCGGCCGGATCGCCGTCTCGTTCTACGGCACCGAGGTCGACGGCAACCCGGAGGTCGGGACGTTCCGCGGCCCGTGGGACGTCTACGTCAACACGAGCCTCGACGCCCTCCAGCCGAACCCGCCCGTGAGCCAGACGAAGGCGACGACCCACCCGATCCACTGGGACTCGATCTGCCTCTCCGGCCTGGCCTGCACGTTGAACGGCGGCGACCGGACCCTGCTCGACTTCTTCCAGCTCCGCCACGACCGCGACGGCCGGGTCAAGGTGGTGTTCAACGAGTCGAACAAGGCTTCCGGTGACGAGGTCGGCCCGCTCGCCATCGTCACCTACGCCAAGCAGATCCAGGGCCCCGGGCTGCACGTGGAGCCGTCGCCGACCGACGGCCGGCCCCGCGTCAGCGACCGGCGCACCGACCCCGTCGGCGACGCCGTCTTCCCGTTCTCGGTGTTCCCGGCGCCCGAGCCGCCGCCCGTCGGCTTCCGGGTCGAGTACCCGGCGATGGACTTCGAGCGGATCGTCGTGTCGGCCGGCGCGCCGGGGACCGTCCGGTTCTCGATGCAGGTGAGCGACCTCTCACAGGCGCAGATCCAGAGCGCGCAGAGCGGCATGGGCAGTCCCAACCTGCTCTGGGTGGCCCGGTTCTTCTCGGGCTACACGGCCCACGCGGCCGTCGTCTCCTACGACGACGCCAACGGGTTCCAGTTCGGGTACACGGACCTGAGCACGAGCCTCGACGGTCGGCTGGAGACCTACCCGCCGACCACGCCGGTGTCCGGCGCGGTCGACCAGCGGACCGGGATCCTCACGGTGGACGTGCCGATCTCGCTGATCCCGTTCGTCGCCGTGGCCAGCCCGCCGTCGGCGCCACCGCTGGAGCGGGCCGCGCAGGCCGGGGACCGCATCTTCGAGGTCACCGCGTTCAGCTTCGGCAACAACGTGCCCGACCCGATGACCCAGACGTACCTCAACCAGGCGGACTCCACGCCGCCGTTCGACGCGATCCTGCCGGCGTCCTGAGGGCGGTCAGGCAGGGACCGGTGCCCGGCCGCTGGGGGCGGGCACCGGTCCACCGCGCCGGGCGGCCCGGCGCGGTGCCATGAACCGGTAGAGCGTGAAGAACAGCACGGCGCTGCACGACAGGAGCGCGGCCCACTGGTAGACGGGGTTGTCGGCGTCGGCCCCGGCCGCCAGGCCGTGGATGGTGGCGCTGACGAACAGCACGAAGCTCGTCAGGTGGACGGTGTGCCACAGCTTCTTCGGCAGCCGCCGCATGAGCAGTGACGTGAGCTCGATGGCGACGAGGACGTAGAGGCCGACCACCCCCCAGGCGACGGCGCCCGGCCGCCACTCCGACGCCATCGGCACGAGCACGTCGGCCCACCCGAAGTGGACGTAGTTGTCGGCGACGGCGCCGCCGACGTGGACGGCGACGAACACGACCGACAGGCCGCCGAGGAAGCGGTGCAGGTCGAGCAGCCACGGCGCCGGCGGCTTCTTCCCGAGGGCGCGCGTCGACAGGGCGAGGCCCCAGATCACGGCCGCGCTGCACAGGCCCCACGACACCAGCCCGCTCGACCGGGTGACGTACCACATGAGCTGCTCGTTCATCGGAGGTACTCCTCGATCGGGCCGGCGGGGTGGGGGGTGCCGTCGTCGTCGACCAGCAGGGCGGCCGCGCCGGCCGCCTCGACGAGGCCGCGGCCGTCGTCGAGGCCGGCGACGAAGGCCGCCTTGGCGACGACCTCGGCGGTCGTGGCGTCGGCGGCGACGACGGTGACCGACGCCAGGCCGGTGGCCGCCGGCCGGCCGGTGGCGGGGTCGATCAGGTGGTGGCGCTCGCCGTCGGGTGCGGCCCAGCGACGGCGGGTCCTCGTGGTGGTGGCGACGGCGCCGTGCAGCAGGGCGACGGTGGCGAGCGTCCGCTCCGGGGCGAGGGGGTCCTCGACGGCGACCGTCCAGCCGTCGGGGGTCGGGGCCTCGCCGGCGACGCGCAGGTCGCCGCCGAGGTTGGCGCACGCGCCGCTGGCGCCGGCGGCGAGGAGCTGGTCGACGACGAGGTCGGCGGCCCAGCCCTTGCCGATGCCGCCGAGGTCGAGGTGCACCCCGGGCGGCAGGGTCACGGCGTGGAGGACGGGGTCGAGGCCGATGTCGCCGCAGCCCGGCACGGGGGCGATGGCGCTGGCCGGGTGGTGCGTGCCGGGCGCGGCGACCTCGGCGACGTCGGCGACCTCGGCGAAGGTGCGGTCGTAGCCGGCGGCGACGAGGGCGTCGTGCACGGTCGGGTCGAAGCGGCCGGCGGTCGCCTCCCAGGCGGCCACCGCCCGCTCGACCAGGGCGTAGGTGTCGGGCTCGAGGATGACCATGGCGCCGGCGGCGGCGTTGAGCCGGCACAGCTCGCTCGCCGGCATGAACCGGCTCCACCGCCGCTCGAGGTCGTCGATGCGGGCGACGGCCGCGTCGAGGAGGGCCTCCGCGGCGGGGTCGTCGAGGCCGACGACGATCAGGTGCACCCGGGTGCCCATGGCCCGGTGCCGGCGCTCAGCTGCCACCGCTGCCCGTCGAGGGGGCGGGCGCCGGGGCCGGCGCCGGGGCGGGGGCGGGACGGGGTGCCGGCGCGGCGGCCGGGGCGGGGGCGGGAGCGGGAGCGGACGCGGACGCACCGCTCGACCCGCCGGAGGAGCCGCTGCCGCCGCCGCTGCTCGACGCCGCGGGGGCCGCGGCCGGGACGACCCGGCGGCGGACGACCACGATCGTCTGCGGCGGGGCCGGGGGCGGCGCGGGAGCGGCCGCCGTGGTCGGCGGGGTGGCGGCCAGGGCGACGGCGGCCGCGGCCGCCTGCTCCTGGGCCTGCGCGGCCTCGGCCCGCCGGGCCGCGAGGGCCATGGTGCCGACCAGGGTCAGGCTGGACGCCACGGCGACGCCGCCGGCCAGGATCCGCCCGGCCGCGGCCATGTGCCGCTTCCTCTTCTTCTTGCGCTGCTCGGTCGTGCGCGCCGCACCGGCACCAGCAGGGGTCGCGGGCCGGCGCCGGGCCGCCGGCGCCTCGGCCGGCTCGTCGACGGGGATCACGACGGTCGGGTCGACCGCGGCCGGCGCGGCCGCCTGCCCCCGCTTGGCCCGGATGGCAGCGGCCCGGGCAGCGAGCGCGGGGTCGAGCGCGGGCGCCGCAGGTTCTGCGACGGGGGCGGCCGCCTGCCCCCGCTTGGCGCGGATGGCGGCGGCGCGGGCGGCGAGGGCGGGGTCGAGCGCGGGTGCGGCGGGTTCGGCGGGCGCGGCTGCGGCGGTCTCGGTGGCGGCCTTGGGCGCCTGGCCGCGCTTGGCGCGGATGGCGGCGGCGCGGGCCGCGAGGGCGGGGTCCAGCGCGGGTGCCGCGCGTTCGGCGGGCGCAGCTGCGGCGGTCTCGCTGGCGGCCTTGGGCGCCTGGCCGCGCTTGGCGCGGACGGCGGCGGCCCGGCGGGCGAGCGCCGGGTCGAGCGCGCGCGCTGCGGGTTCGGCGGCGGCGGCGGGCGGCTCGGTCACCGTCGGCGCGGGCGGCACTGCGGCGGGCTCGGGTGCCGGGGCCTGGCCGCGCTTGGCGCGGATGGCGGCGGCCCGTGCGGCGAGCGCGGGGTCGAGCGCTGGCGTCGCGGGCTCGGCGGGCGCAGCTGCGGCGGTCTCGCTGGCGGCCCGGGATGCCTGGCCGCGCTTGGCGCGG
>DASWMK010000255.1 GCA_036399815.1 Acidimicrobiales bacterium | reverse complement strand
GGCCAGGTCCTCGCCGGCCCGGCGGGCGGCCTCGTGGAGGGCGGCGACCGTGTCCTCGGCGCCGGCCCGGTCCACCGCCTCGGCGAGGAGGCGGGCCGGCACCTCGTACTGCCGGGGCGGGAGGGTGACCTCGATCTCGGTCGCCGCCCTGGCGTAGAGCTTCCCCGGCCGGCCGGCGCCGGGCCCCGAGCGGCCCTCGGGGCGGGCGTAGGTCACCTCGAGCAGGCCCTGGCGGGCGAGGCGGTCCAGGTGGTAGGCGGCGAGCGGCCGCTTCACGCCGACGGCGGCGGCCGCCTCGTCGCGGCCCACGGGCGTGCCGTGGGCGACCACGAAGTCGTAGAGCGCCCGCCGCAGGCCGTCGCCCAGGGTGGCCACGGCCTCGACCGGATCGTGCACGCCGGCAGTCTAAAACGAACGCGTCTTGACAAACACCCTCCCGCCGCGGCCTACTATCGCGAAACTTCATTCGCATTAGAAGGAGCCGCCGTGACCGCCGCCCTCCGAGTCGCCCCCGATCCCGGCGGGATCGACCTGGTCGCCGCCGAGCGGGCCGTCGCCGACCTGCTCCACGCCCTCGGCGAGGACCTCGGCGACCCGCACCTACGCGACACGCCGGGGCGGGTGGCCCGGTCCTTCGCCGAGCTGCTCACCCCGCGGCCCTTCGACCTCACCACGTTCCCGAACGACGAGGGCTACGACGAGCTCGTCCTGGCCAGGGGCATCCGCTTCCAGTCGCTCTGCCAACACCACCTGCTGCCCTTCCACGGCGTCGCCCACGTCGGCTACCTGCCCGGCGAGCGCATCCTCGGCCTCTCCAAGCTGGCCAGGGTCGTCGAGCTGTGCTCCCGGCGCCTCCAGGTCCAGGAGCGGCTGACCACCCAGGTGGCCGACTGGCTGACCGAGCACCTGCGCCCGAAGGGGGTCGGCGTCGTCATCGAGGCCGAGCACCTCTGCATGTCGCTCCGCGGGGTCCAGGCGCCAGGGGTCACGACGGTGACGTCGGCCCTGTCCGGCATCCTCCGCTCCGACGCCCGGTCCCGCCAGGAGTTCCTCACGGCCGCGGGCGTGGGCCGGTGACCGCCCGGCCGGTGCACCTCGTGGTCGGCGGCGGCCTGGCCGGGGCCACGGCCGCCGTCCGCCTCAGGGAGGCCGGGTTCGACGGGCGCATCGTGCTCGTCGGCGAGGAGCCGGGCGAGCCCTACGAGCGGCCGCCCCTCTCGAAGGAGTACCTGAGGGGCGAGCGGGACCGCGACGCCGTGCTCGTCCATCCGCCGGCCGCGTACGCCGACGCCGGCGTCGAGCTGCTGGCCGGCACCCGGGTGACCGCCGTCGACCCGGCCGCTGGCGTGGCCGTCCTCGACGGCGGCGAGCGCCTGCGCTGGGACCGCCTGCTCCTCGCCACCGGATCGTCGGCCCGCCGGCTGCCGGTGCCCGGCGCCGACCTCGACGGCGTCCACCACCTCCGCACGCTCGCCGACGCCGACGCGCTGGCCGCCGGCCTGCGCCGGGCCGGCCGGGTCGTCGTGGTCGGTGCGGGGTGGATCGGCACCGAGGTGGCGGCGTCGGCCCGCGCCCTCGGGCGCGACGTCGTCGTGGTCGCGCCCGACGACGTGCCGCTCCAGCGGGTGCTCGGCGCCGAGCTCGGCGCCGTGTTCCGCGACCTGCACGCCGAGCACGGGGTCGACCTCCGGCTCGGGACCGGCGTCGACGCCGTCGTCGGCACCGGCTCGGTCGAGGGCGTGCGCCTGGGCGACGGCACGGTGGTCGAGGCCGACCTCGTCGTCGCCGGCGTGGGCGCCGTGCCGAGGACCGAGCTGGCGGAGGCGGCCGGCCTCGCCGTGGACGGCGGCGGGGTCGTCGTCGACGCCCACCTGCGGGCGAGCGCGCCCGGCGTCTTCGCGGCCGGCGACATCGCGTCGGCCTGGCACCCCCACTACCGCCGCCACGTCCGCGTCGAGCACTGGGCCAACGCCAGGCACCAGGGCGCCGCCGCGGCCCGGTCCATGCTCGGCGCCGGCGAGCCCTACGACCGCCTGCCGTACTTCTTCACCGACCAGTACGACCTCGGCATGGAGCTGTCCGGCGACCCGACCGGCGCGGCCAGGGTCGTGGTCAGGGGCGACGTGGCCGAGCGCCGGTTCGTGGCGTTCTGGCTCGACGGCGAGGACCGGGTGCTGGCCGCGATGAACGTCAACGTGTGGGACGTCGTCGACGGGCTCCAGGCGCTCATCCGGTCGGGCCGCCCGGCGACGACCGCGGACCTCGACGCCGCGCTCACGGCCGGAGGCCGACCCGTGGGCTAGACATCACGCCCATGACGGCCCAGGGCGCTTGGCCGCTCGCCCCGCCGCTGCCCGGCGAGCTCCAGGTCGAGGTCACGGCGGCGTGCAACCTGCGCTGCCCGATGTGCCTGGTGCGGTACCGGCCGCCACTCGACCGCGTCCGCCACAGCCTGCCGCTCGAGCGGTTCAGGGCCCTGGTCGAGGCCAACCCCGACGTGCGCCGCATCACCCTCCAGGGGCTCGGCGAGCCGCTGCTCACCCCGAACCTGCTCGACATGGTCGAGCTGGCCGCGTCGCGGGGCATCGAGGTCGGGTTCAACACCAACGCCACCCTGCTCACGAGGGAGCGGGCCGAGCGCCTGGTGCGGGCCGGCCTGGCCTGGCTCCACGTCTCCTTCGACGGCGCCACCAAGGCGACCTACGAGGCGATCAGGGACGGCGCCCGCTTCGAGCGGGTCGTCGCCAACGTCGCCGGCCTGGTCGAGGTCAAGCGCCGCCTCGGCGGCGACCGGCCGTGGGTGCGGCTCGTGTTCGTCGCCATGCGCCGCAACGTCGCCGAGCTGCCGGGGGTGGTGCGCATCGCCGCGGAGACCGGCGTGAACGAGGTGTGGGTCCAGCACCTCAGCCACAGCTTCGACGACACCGACGGCAGCGGCGACGGCGCCTACGTCGAGATCCGCCGGTACACGGCCGCGGAGGCGCTGTGGGACGCCGCCCCCGCGCCGTTCGCCGAGGCCCGCGAGGTCGCCGAGGCGCTCGGCGTGGCGCTGCGCCTGCCGCCGATCGGCGACGACCCGCCGCCCGCGCCCCGCCGGCCCGGCGAACCGGGCTGCGACTGGCCCTGGCGGTCGGGCTACGTCACCCACGACGGCACCCTCCAGCCGTGCTGCATGGTGATGGGCGCGGACCGGGCCCCGCTCGGCCACCTCGACGCGACGTCGTTCGCCGAGGCGTGGGCCGGCGAGCCCTACCGGCGGTTCCGGGAGGCGCTCCTCGGCGACGAGCCGCCCGAGGTGTGCCGGGGGTGCTCGATGTACCACCACCGCTTCTAGGGCATCGTCGCCCGCCCGTGTGGGTACCAGAAGGGGGACCGCAACCGAAGGAGGCCCTCCATGGGTGACGGCACGTTCGACGAGATGAAGGGGCGAGCCAAAGAGGCTGCGGGCGACCTCACGGGTGATCGCGACCTGGAGCGCGAGGGGAAGGTGGACCGCGCCGCCGGCGGCGTCAAGGACAAGGTCGGCGACGTGGCGGACACCGTGAAGGACGCGGTCTCGAAGGACCGCTGACCACTGCCGCCGAGAGGCGGCGGAGGAACCCGGGGCCGGCGCATGCGAGGGTGCGCCGGCCCTGCCGCGCCCAGGCGAGCGCACATCGCCGGCGTAGCGGCGTCCGGGCGAGCGCATCGCCGGGTACGCCGGCGGCGGCACCGTCCGGGCGAGTGGGCACCCGTGCGCGGCCCCCGGCCGCCGGGTCAGCTCGTGCGCCGGCGGGTGCGGGCGGGGCGGGTGGCCGGCTCGTCCCCGGCGGCGTCCTCCCGGCGACCGATGAGGTCCCAGGGGTCGACGCCCAGGCGGTCGGCGAGGCCCTCGACGGTCTTCAGGGTGAGGTTGCGCTCGCCCCGCTCGATGGCCCCGAGGTAGGTGCGGTGGAGGTGGAGGGCGGCGGCGAAGTCCTCCTGGCTCTCGCCCCGGGCGAGCCGCAGGCGCCGCACGTTGCGCCCCACCGATCGTTGCAGCTGGCCGCCCACGGCCACGACGGTGGCCCGTGCGCTACTTCTTCGTCTACAGACGGATCAGGAGCGGGCGAGCAGCTCGAGCGGGTCGACGCCGAGGCGCTCGGCGATCCGCTCCAGGGTCTGGAGCGTGAGGTTGCGCTCGCCCCGCTCGACCGCGCCCATGAACGTGCGGTGGACGCCGAGCACCTCGGCCAGCGCCTCCTGGCTGAGCCCCCGCTCGAGGCGGTGGCGTCGGACGTTCACGCCGACCCGCCGCTGGAGGTCTCCGGTCATGGCGCCGACGATGACGTAGTTGCTACTTGACGGTCTACATACTCATCAGTAGCATGAGCGACGCCCGGTGGAGAACGGTGAAGGCGGGACCTCGGCGGTTGGATTCACGTTGGGCGCTGGTGGCCCCTCCCATCCAGCAGGCGCGGCTCCGCTCGCCGTGCCCGCTGACGTCCTCTTCCGGGCCGTTGAGGGAGGTGGCGGGCCCGGACGGTGAGGTTCCCCCTTGGCACCGTCCGGGCCTACCGCCTGGCCACCGCCCCGGCCCGCCGAGGGTGCTTGCACTCGGCCGTACCCGAACGTAAGTTCGTTCCCCTCGGACGGCCGGCGGCGGTGCCGGCGGACCGTCCGGCGGCTCGGGTCCGGCCGCAGTACCACGGGCGCCTCTCCACAGATCGGCGGGTTGGAGGTTCTCGTGACGGGACGGACGGAGCGCTCGCACCACCACGTCGTGCGCGCCGAGCGGTTCGAGCTCGTCGACCGGGCCGGGCGGGTCGTCGCCGTGCTCGGCGCGCTGGGCGCCGGCGGCGACGGGAGCGGTCGCGAGGTGGTCGGCCTCGAGCTTCGTGACGCGGCAGGCTCGGCGAGGGCGTGGCTCGCCTTCGAGGAGGGATGGGGCACCCAGCTGTGCCTGGCCGAGGGCGGCAACCAGGTGCTGCTGGTCGACCTCGTCGAGCCGGGGACCGACGCGGCGTCACCCGGTCCCGCCCTCCGGCTGTGCGACCGGCACGGCGTCCCGGTCCTCGTCTGGCGGGTGACGCCGGACGGCCGGGCCGTGCAGGAGGTGCGGGACGATGGCTGACGCGACAATCGGGGGATGGGCCCCGTCCCGCCGCCCGGCTGGTACCCCGACCCGGGCGGCACCGCCGGGCTGCGGTGGTGGGACGGCCAGGCCTGGACGGCGCACGTCGCCGCCCCCGAGCCCGTGCCGGTGTCGGGGCCGGCCTGGCGGGCGGCCGCCCTCCGCTACGACGAGGCGGGCGACGGCGAGGAGCTCGCCGCCCCGTTCGACCTCCGCTCGGCCGACGGCGCGGTCGTGGCCTCCGCCCGGGTCGCCGAGGGCGCGGGCGCCTGGTCCACGTTCCGGTCCGTCCCCGTCGAGCTGCGCGACCCGGCCGGCACCCTGCTCCTCACCCACGTCCTCGCCGGCGGCCTGGCGCGCCAGCCCGACGTCGTCCGCTCGCCGTCGGGCTGGGAGTGGGGCCGCCTGGTGTGGACCAACCCGTGGCGCGACGACCAGCTGGACCTCGTCGCCGACGGTGCCCCGATCGCCCGCGTCGTCCCCGCCGACCCGGGCGCCACCCGCTTCTCGGTCGCCGACGTGGGCGGTGGTCTGCGGGCCACCCTGACCCGCACGCGCACCCCGCCGGCGACCGATTCCTGGGCCCTCGACCGCGACCCGGCGGCGACCGGGCCGCTCGTCGCCCTCCTCCTCGCCCTGCCCTTCACGCTCCAGGCCGTCGTCGACCAGCGCGACGCCCGCCGCCGTCGGCGCCACCGGGAGTTCCGCCGCTCCTGACGAGCTGGCCGGCCGCGGCTAGCGGGCCAGCCAGCCCGCCGCGATCGGCAGGCGGTCGCCGACCACCCGCCGCACCTCGGCCAGCGCCTCGACCACGTGGGCCCACCGCTCCTCGGTGGTCGCCCTGGCCGAGTCGAGATGGTCGTGCAGCACGGTCTCGTCGTCGAGCAGCAGCGCCGCGCTGAGGGCCTGGACCAGGGGGCGGACGTCGTCGGGCGGCGCCGCGCAGGCGGCGACGATGCGGTCGATCGACGCCTCGATGCGGTGGTGCTCGGTCACCCCGGGGTGGCGGAGGGGCGGGGCCGGGCCGGTCTCCGCCGGCCAGCCGGCGAGGACGTCGACGAGGTCGACGACTCGCGGCGCCCAGGCGTCGGCCCCGACGGCGGCGGCCCGGGCGGGGGTCGTCCCGAAGGCGCGGCCGCCGACGACGACCGGCGTGCCCGTGTCCCTCGCCGCCTCCACGGCCCTCCGGGCCCCGACCAAGGTGGCGGGCATGGCGCAGCTGAGGGCGACGGCGTCGGGGCCGCGGTCGTGGAGGTGGCGGGCCAGGTGGTGGGCGGGCACCGACGGGCCGAGCACCTCCACGTCCCAGCCGGCCACCCGGCAGGCGACGGCCACGACCCGCACGGCGAGCGCATGCCACTCGCCCTCGACGCAGGCGGCGACGACCAGCGGGCGGGGCGCCGGCCCGACGCGCACCGACGCCGACGCCCGGATGACGACCTCCTCGGCGACGGCGGTGGCGAGGTGCTCCTCGGCCACCGTCCACTCGCCGGTCGCCCACCGCCGGCCGACCTCGGCCTGGGCCCGGAGCACGACGCCCTCGAGCACCTCGACCAGCGGCCGGCCGGCGGCCAGCTCGCCCTCGACCACGGCCGACGCGGCCGCCGTGTCGCTCGCATGGGCGGCGGCCAGGAACCGCTCGACCGCGTCGTCGGCCACCCGCGTCGCCGTCCGCGCCGTCATCCGCCCGCCCGCACGACGAGGCGCCCGCGACGCACCTGCGCCGCCGTCGCCGTCACCCGGTCGCCCGCAGCCGAGCGAGCCTGGTCACCCGGTGCGTCGCACGACGGGCGACCCGGGTCACCCGCTGCCTCGCACGACGAGCGTGGCGAGGTCGTCCCCGTCGGCGAGGCCGTCATCCGGTCGCTCGCACGACGAGGACGGCGAGGTCGTCGGCCACCCGGCCGCCGGCGAACGCCTCGACCTCGGCGACGAGGCGCTCGGCGACGAGGGGCGCCGGCGTCGCCGCCGACCCATCGAGCACCCGGCCGATGCGGCCGGTGCCGAACTGCTCCCGCCCGGACCGGGCCTCGGCGAGGCCGTCGGTGTAGAGCACGAGCGCGTCGCCGGGCGCGAGGTCGAGGTGGCGCTCGACGAGCGCCGGGCGGGGGAAGGCGCCGAGGAGGATGCCCCGGACGTCGACCTCCTCGGCGGGCCGCCCGGGACGGATGAGGAACGGCTTCGGGTGCCCGCCGGACGCGAGGGTCACATGCACCCCGCAGGGCCGGGGCTCGAGCTCGGCGAACACCGCCGTGCAGAAGGCGGTGTCACCGGCGTCCGACCCGGCGATGGCGTCGCCGACGGCCTCGAGCACGCCGGCCGGCCCGGCCCCCCGGGTGGCCGCCGCCCGCACGGTCACCCGGGCCAGCCCGGTGAGCGCGGCGGCCGTCACGCCCTTGCCGCACACGTCGCCGACGGTGACCCCCCAGCGGGCGTGGTCGATCGGGAACACGTCGTAGAAGTCGCCGCCGAGCACCCCGCCGCCGGCCGCCGGCCGGTAGGCGGCGCCGAGCTCCACGCCGGGCACCGACGGCAGCATCGGCGGCAGCAGGCCCCGCTGGAGCACGACGGCGATGTCGCTGCGCTCCCGGAACACGAGCGCGTTGTCGAGGGCCTGGGCGCCGAGGTGGGCGAGCTCGCCGGCGAGGTCGAGGTCGGCGGCGTCGCAGCGCCGCCCGCCGGTGGCGAGCAGCACGGCCGCGCCGGTGGTCCGGCCCTTGGCCCGCAGCGGCACCACCATCGCCGACGACGACCGAATGGCGCCGACGATCGACCACCCTTCGCCCTTCGGCAGGAGGTCGGCCAGCTCGTCGTCGTCGACGGCGGCGTGCAGCTCGGGCTCGCTGCGAGACCGCACCCTCAGCACGGCGCCGATGGCGTCCTCGACCCGGAGGGTGCCGGCTCGCAGTTCGACTCCGGTCGCCGTGCGCGCCGCGGCCGCCCGGTGGAGCACGGTGCCGTCCACGAGGGCGACGACGGCGGCGTCGGCCAGCCCGTCGACGGCCAGGCGGGCCAGGCGCACGAGGGTGCGGTCGAGGTTGAGGCTGCCGACGAGCGCAGCGCCGGCCCGGGCCAGCAGCGAGCCGGCCCGGTCGCCGGGCGGTCCGACGAGGATGCCGACGACGGGCTCGCCGGTGCCCCAGGCCACCGCCCACCCGGCCTCGGCGGCCAGCGCGGCGACCGAGTCGCGGTCGAGCCCGGCGAGCCGGTCGGCCGGCCGGCCGAGCGCGACCGCGGCCCGCTCGTTGGCCGCCGCCACCCGCCCCCGGCCGTCGAGGACCACGGCGCCCACGGGCAACCCGTCGACGAACGAGCGAGCCGTCACCAGCGCCCCCCGCGGAGCGGCCCCGCCGTCACCGGCACCCCGCCCCGCCCCGGGCGAGCGGCCCGGCTCGTCCACGGTCGTCCCCGCCGCCCCCGCCGCGGAGCGCCCCCATCGTCACCGCCACCCCGCCCCGGCCCGAACGCGCCGACCCGTCCACCGGCGACCGCGCCGTCGCCGGCGCCGCTCCCTCCCCCTTCGAACGGAGCGCCCGGCGGGGCCGCGCCCTTCACAGTCGCCGCGCCGCGGTGATGCGCTGGAGGAAGCGGCGGGTGCGGTCCTCGGTGGGGTCGCCGAAGAGGCGCTCGGGCGGGCCCTCCTCGACGACGCGGCCCTCGTCGAGGAACACCACCCGGTCGGCGATCTCCCGGGCAAAGCCCATCTCGTGGGTGGCGATGAGCATGGTCATCCCCGTCGCCTTCAGCTCCCGCACCACCGACAGCACCTCGCCGACCAGCTCGGGGTCGAGCGCGGACGTCACCTCGTCGAGCAGCATCAGCTCGGGCTGCATGGCGAGCGCCCGCACGATCGCCACCCGCTGCTGCTGGCCGCCGGACAGGCGGTCCGGGAAGTCGTCCCGCTTGTCGGCCAGGCCGAACCGGGCGAGCAGCGCGTCGGCGGCGGCGACGGCCTCGGCCGCCGGCCGGCGCAGCACCTTGCGGGGGGCGAGCGTCACGTTGTCGACCACCGACAGGTGGGGGAACAGGTTGAACGCCTGGAACACGATCCCGATGCGGCGCCGCACCCGGTCGGCGTCGAGGCCGGGCTCGCTGATGTCCACGCCGTCGAGCAGGACGCGCCCGTCGTCGATCGGCTCCAGCAGGTTCACGCACCGCAGCAGGGTCGACTTGCCCGACCCCGACGGGCCGATCAGGCAGATGACGTCGTGCTCGCCGACGGCCAGGTCCACGTCCCGCAGCACGACGTGCGCGCCGAAGGACTTGACCACCCCCTCGAGGACGAGCTTGGCCGCCGTCACGAGATCCTCGCCCCGCCGGTGCGCAGCCGCTCCCGGCCGACCAGCCAGTCCGTCGTCCGCGTGAGCGGCACGGTGACGGCGAGGAAGATCACCGCGGCGACCACGTAGCTCGTGAAGTTGAACGTGCGGGACGCGTAGATCTGCGCCTGGCGGGCCGCCTCGATGGGCCCGAGCACGCCGACCAGCGCCGTCTCCTTCTGGAGGGCGATGAAGTCGTTCAGCAGGGGCGGCACCACCCGGCGGACGGCCTGGGGGAGCACCACGTAGCGCAGCGACTGGCCGCTCGACAGGCCGAGGGAGCGGGCGGCAGCCCGCTGGCTCTCGTGGACCGAGTCGATCCCGGCCCGGTACACCTCGGACACGTAGGCCGAGTAGCTGAGGACCAGGGCGACCGTCGCCCAGAACACGGGGTCGTTGGGCACGCCCTCCAGGCGCAGGGCCGGCACGCCGAAGCCGAGCAGGAACAGCACGAGCAGGACGGGCACGCCCCGGAACAGGTCCACGTAGACCGTCGAGATCACCCGCACGGGGAACAGCACGGGGGACCGGGAGCTGCGGGCCACGGCGACGACCAGGGCCAGCACGAGGATGCAGCCCTCGGCGACGAGGAAGACCCGCACGTTCAGCCAGAAGGCGGGGAGGACGTCGGGCAGGGCGTCGGCGAAGTCCTCGGCCGAGAAGAAGCTCCGGCGGACGTCGTCCCAGCCCGGCGCGTTGACGACGACGACGGCGAGGGCGGTGAACACGACCGCGGTGCTGACGGCCGCAACCGTCGCGCTCCTGCGCCGCTGCCGGCGCTCGAGGACCTGGCGCCGGGTCGGCGCCGGCCCGCCCGGCGCCGGGGTCAGAGCTCGAAGACCGGTGCGTCGACGACGTCCGAGAGCCACTCCTGCTCGATCTCCTCGAGCCGGCCGTCGTCCCGCAGCCGGGTCAGCGCCTCGTTCACGCAGTCGCGCAGCGGGTTGCCCTTCTCGAACACCATGCCGAACTGCTCGGGGTCGTCGCCCACCGAGGGGAACTGGCCGATGACCCTGGTGCCCTCGATCTCGACGGCGCTGATGTAGAAGGCGGTCGGCAGGTCCACGACGATGCCGTCGATCTGCTCGGCCTCGAGCGCCGCCTTCGCCGCGTTGTTGTCGTTGTAGACGAACGGCTCCTGCTCGGGGTCCACCACCTCGGTGATGAAGTCCAGGCTGGTCGTGCCCACCTGGGCGCCGAGGCGCACGCCCCGGAGCTCCTCGACGGTGGTGGCGTCGGCCACCGGCGAGTCGTCGAAGCCGACGATGGCCTGGTTGACGTCGTAGTAGCCGTCGCTGAAGTCGACGGCCTGGGCCCGCTCGTCGGTGATCGACACCTGGTTGATGTCGAAGTCGAAGTCCTTCTCGCCGGGGGCGAACGCGTTGTTGAACGGCACCGTCGTCCACTCGACCTCGTCCTCGGCGAAGCCGAGCTCGTCGGCGACCGCGTAGGCGACCGCGCTCTCGAAGCCCTCGCCGTTGGTCGGGTCGTCGTCCTGGAACCACGGCGGGAAGGCCGGGCTGTCCGTGCCGATCGTGAGGACGCCGTCCTCCACGAGGGGCAGGCGCTCCCGGGCGCAGGTGTCGCCCTCGCCGGCGGTGGTCGACGCCGCCTGGCCGTCGCCCTCGTCGTCGTCCTCGCTCTCGCCGCAGGCCGCCGCGGTCACGGCCAGCGCGGCCACGACCACCAGGGCCAGGAGCTTCCCTCGTCCCGAACGGGTCCGCATCGCGGGCACCATACCGGAGGTGTCCGCTCGACTATCGGCCCTCCTGCGCGAGGTCGCGGCCGGCCGGCCGCCCGCGCCCGACGGGGCGATCGACGTCCTGCCCCAGCCCGACGGCCCGGTCGCCGCCGTGCTGTCGTTCACCGCGCACCACGTCGTCGCCGCCGACGTCGACCCCGAGTGGGTGCACGCCCGACTCGACGGGGCCGGCCTGTCGGCGCCGATGGGGCCCCGC
Source organism: Acidimicrobiales bacterium (assembly GCA_036399815.1). Taxonomy (NCBI): domain Bacteria; kingdom Bacillati; phylum Actinomycetota; class Acidimicrobiia; order Acidimicrobiales; species Acidimicrobiales bacterium. The sequence continues at coordinate 8,964 of DASWMK010000255.1, read as the reverse complement.
TTCCTCGCCGCCCTGTGCGACGTGCTCGGCCGGGAGCCGGACAGCATCGACCTCGTGCTCGTGGCCACCGGCGACGGCCGGCCCCCGGCGCTGCCGCTCGTGCCCGGCGACCCCGACCCCGACCACCCGAGGGCGGCCAGGGCCGACCGCTACCGGACCGGCGTGCGGGCCTGGAGGACGCCGGGCGGGGAGGGCCTGCTGCTCGTCGGCCGGGGGCTGGCCGGTCGGTGGGAGGCGGCCTTCGAGGTCGACCCGGCGGCGAGGGGGCGGGGCCTCGGCCGCGCGCTGGCCGCGGCCGCCGTCGGCCTCGTGCCGGCCGGCGAGCCGGTGTGGGTCCAGGTCGCCCCGGGCAACGTCGCCTCGGTGCGGGCGGTGCTGGCCGCCGGCCCGTTCACCCCGGTCGGCGGCGAGATCCTGTTCCCGGCGACCGCCGCTACGCCGGGGTGACCGCGCCCCAGTCCTCGGGGGCGACGTCGCGCACCCGCTTGCCGAACTCCCAGCGGTACCCCTCGAGGTCCTCGACCCGGTACTGGTAGTCGCCGTAGCTCTCCTCGTGGGGCTCGGCGAGGATCGTCGCCCCGGCCGCCTTGGCCCGCTCGTAGTGGGCGTCGACGTCGTCCACCTCGGCCACGAGCATCACGTGCTCGACGCCGGTGTGGCGGGGGTTGCGGTAGTCCGGCCCCGGCGAGCCCATGAGCAGGACCGAGTCGCCCAGGCGGGCCTCGGCGTGGCCGACCCGGCCGTCGTCGCCGGTCCAGCGGAGCACCTCGCGGAACCCGAACGCCCGCTCCAGGAACTCGAGCGCGGCACCGACGTCCTCGTACAGCACGTAGGGGATGATCACGGCGGGCCCTTCCTTTCGCTGTCGGGAAATGATTAACTCAGTCGTTAATGGCTGTCAACGTCGACGGGACGCTCGCCGCGCTGGCCGACCCGACCAGGCGCCGGGTCGTGGACCTGCTCCGCCAGCGGCCGATGCCGGCCGGCGAGCTGGCCGCCACCGTCGGCACCAGCCCGCCCGCGATGAGCCGCCACCTGCGGGTGCTGCGGTCGACCGGGCTGGTCGAGGCGGCCGCCGACGAGGCCGACGCCCGGCTGCGGGTGTACCGGCTGCGACCCGAGCCGTTCACCGCCCTCCAGGCCTGGCTCGACCAGGTCCAGGCCTTCTGGGCCGAGCAGCTCGGGTCGTTCAAGGCCCACGCCGAGCGAACGAGGAGAGGTCGATGACCGCCGTCACCGTCACCGTCGAGGTCGGGGTCGACCCGGCCGAGGCCTTCCGGGTGTTCACCGAGGAGATCGACCGCTGGTACGTCAGGGGGCCGTACAGCTGGATGGACGCCGACCGGGCCGTCGGCATCCGCTTCGAGCCCGGGGTGGGCGGCCGGCTCCTCGAGGTCCACGACGAGGCGACCGGCGACGGGTTCGCGTTCGGCCGGGTCCTCGCCTGGGAGCCGGGTCGGCGGCTGGTGTTCGCGGACCTCGTGTCGGGCCCGACCCCCGGCGAGCCGCCCGACCCGCCCACCGAGGTCGAGGTCCGCTTCGACCCGAGCCCGGCCGGCACCCTCGTGACCGTCGAGCACCGCGGCCTCGACCGACTGCCGCCGGCGGTCGCCGACCAGAAGCGGGAGCACGGCTGGGCGACCGTCGCCCGCTGGTTCGCCGACGGGCTGCACGCCCCCGCGCCCGTCGAGCTCGGCTACCTCACCCTCGACCTGCCCGACACCGAGCGGGGCCGGGCCTTCTACGGCGCCCTGTTCGGCTGGCGGTTCGAGGACGGCGCCTCGGGCGCCGGGTACGCGCACGTCTACAACACCCGGCTGCCGCTCGGCCTGTCGCCGGCCGACGGGCCCGGCGGGCACCGGCTCTACTTCCGGGTCCCCGACCTCGACGCCGCCGTCCGCTCGGTCGAGGCGCTCGGCGGCAAGGCCGAGGAGCCGGGCGAGTCGCCGTCGGGCCGGCACGCCGCCTGCGTCGACGACCAGGGGGTCCCGTTCAGCCTGTGGCAGCCGGCGCCGGGGTACTGACGTGCCCCGGCTGGCCGGCGTGGCCAGGACGGTCGAGGTGGCCGTCGACCCGCTGACCGCCTTCGAGGTGTTCACCGCCGAGATCGGCGACTGGTACGTGGGCGGGCCGTGGAGCTGGAACGACCCCGAGCGGGCCGTCGGCATCCGCATCGAGCCCGGGGTCGGCGGCCGCTGGGTGGAGGTGTGGGACGAGGCGACCGGCGACGGGTTCGAGATCGGCCGGGTGCTGGCCTGGGAGCCCGGCCGCCGCCTGCTCGTCTCCTACCGCAGCCGCTGGCTCCCGCCCGAGCCGCCCACCGAGATCGAGGTGCGCTTCACCCCGGTCGACGCCGGCACCAGGGTGGTGCTCGAGCACCGCGGCCTCGACCGGTTGCCGCCCGACGTCGTCGCCCGGTTCGTCGGCCCCCACGCCTGGGCCGGCCTCCTCGGCGCCTACACGCGGCACGTGGCGGCCCGGGCGTGACCGGTGACCAGGAATGACGGCCGGGCCGCACCCGTTGCCCCGCTCGTGCCCGTCGAAGCGCCATCCCCGCACGTGACCGAGCCCGACCCCCGCCGCTGGTGGACGCTCGGCGTGCTGTGCCTCAGCCTGGTGATGGTCATCCTCGGCAACACCGTCCTGAACGTGGCCCTGCCGACCCTGGTGCGCGAGCTCGGGGCCACCTCCACCCAGCTCCAGTGGATGGTCGACAGCTACAGCCTCGTGTTCGCCGGCCTGCTGATGACCGGCGGGGCGCTCGGCGACCGGTTCGGCCGCAAGGGCGCGCTCACCATCGGCCTCGTGATCTTCGGCGCCGCCTCGGCCGTGTCCGCCCTGGCCACGTCGGCCGACCAGCTGGTCGCCACCCGCGCCGTGATGGGCGCGGGCGCCGCCCTCGTCATGCCGGCCACCCTGTCGATCCTCACGAACGTCTTCCCGCCCAGGGAGCGGGCCAGGGCCATCGGCATCTGGGCCGGCCTGGCCGGCGCCGGCGCGGCGATCGGCCCGATCGCGAGCGGCTGGCTGCTCGAGCACTTCTCGTGGGGCTCGGTGTTCCTCGTGAACGTGCCGATCGTGGTGCTGGCGCTGGTGGCCGGGCACCGCCTCGTCCCGACCTCCCGCGACCCCCGCAAGGCCGCCCTCGACCCGATCGGCGCCGGCCTCTCGATCGTCGGCCTCACCGCCCTGCTCTACGGGATCATCGAGGCGCCGACCTACGGCTGGTCCGACCCCGTCACCCTGACCGCGTTCGTGGTCGCCGTCCTCGCCCTGGCGGCGTTCGGGGCCTGGGAGCTCCACACCGACGAGCCCATGCTCGACCTCGGCTTCTTCCGCAACCCGCGGTTCAGCGCGGCCAGCGCGGCCATCACGCTCGTGTTCTTCGCCATGTTCGGCATGTTCTTCCTGCTGACCCAGTACCTCCAGCTGGTGAAGGGCTACACCGCCCTCGAGGCCGGCTTCCGGACCCTGCCGATGGCGCTGACGATGATGGTCGGCGCCCCGCTGTCGGCCCGCTGGGTCGAGCACCTGGGGCCGAAGCGGGTGGTGGCCGGCGGCCTCGCCGTCCTCGGGATCGGCCAGCTGCTGATGTCGAGGGTCGAGGTCGACACCGGCTACCCGTGGATCCTGCTGGCGCTGGTCGTGATGGCGATCGGCATGGCGAACACGATGGCGCCGTCCACGGCGTCGATCATGGGCTCGCTGCCCCTCGCCAAGGCGGGTGTCGGCTCGGCCGTGAACGACACGACGAGGGAGCTCGGCGGTGCGCTCGGGGTCGCCGTCCTCGGCAGCCTGGTGGCGTCGTCGTACCAGTCGTCGCTCGCCGACGCGACCGCGTCGCTGCCCGGTCCGGCGGCCGACGCCGCGACGGCGTCGCTCGGCACCGCCCTCCAGGTGGCCGACGGGATCGGCGGGGCGGCCGGCGGCGCGCTGGCCGACGCGGCGAGGGTCGCCTTCACGAACGGCATGGGCACGGCCCTGCTGGTCGGCGCGGTGGTCGCCTTCGTGGCCGCCGCCATCGAGGTCCGCTGGCTGCCGGGCACCGTGCCCGACGCCGAGAACCGCCGGGTGCCCCAGGACGTGCCGGCCGGCGCCGTCTCGCCGGCCTCGTCGGCCTACTAGTCGGCCTCCTCGGCCGGCTCCCGCTCCTTGCGGCGCACGAGGAGGGTGGCGACGGCGAGGACGAGCACGACGGCCCCGAGCACGCCGATCTCGGTGATGGCGTCGGCGAACGCCGCGCCGCCCTCGCCCCGCTCCTCCTTGGCGTCGAGCGCGGTGACCACGATCTCTTTGATGGAGGCGATGATGCCGACGATCAGGAACGGCTCGGCGACGAGCCGGCGCTCGGTCATCGTGGCCCGCACGGCGGCCAGCAGCTCCAGCAGGATGAACACGAGCAGCAGGCCGTCGAGCGCGGCCGTCACCGCCTGGAGGGTGCCGTCGGTGAGGTCCCGGCCCAGGCGGTAGAGGATGGTGCCGAGCACGAACAGCGCGCCGAGGACGAGCACGGCCCCGGCCAGGCCGTAGACGAGGTTCTCGGCGGCGTGGAGGGCGCGGTCGGCGCGGTGGGCGAGGGGCTGGCGGCGCTGGTCCTCGGTCTCCCTCAGCGGTCGACCCACTTGGGCTGGCGCTTCTCGAGGAAGGCCGCCATCCCCTCCTGGGCGTCCGCCGTCTGGCTGGCCGCCGCCATCAGCTCGACGGCGTAGGCGTAGGCCTGCCGCTGGTCGAGCCCGACCTGGGTGTAGAAGCCGCCCTTGCCGAGCGCCTTGGACATGGCGCTGCCCCGCGTCGCCCGCTGGAGCAGCCCGACGGTCGCCTCGTCGAGCTGGTCGGCGGGGACGACCCGGTTCACGAGGCCCCAGTCGAGCGCGGTGGCCGCGTCGATCGGGTCGCCGGTGAACGCCATCTCCGCGGCCCGCTTGCGCCCGACGTTGCGGGCGACGGCGACGAGCGGGGTGTGGCAGAACCAGCCGCCCTTGCCGCCCGGGATGGCGAAGGCCGCCTCCTCGACGGCGACGGCGAGGTCGCAGGCGGCCACGAGCTGGCAGCCCGCCGCGGTGGCGAGGCCGTGCACCCTCGCGACGACCGGCTGGGGCACGGACTGGATCGTCGTCATCAGCTCCGTGCACACCTGGAGGAGCCGGCGCATGCTGACGAGGTCCTGGCCGGCCATCTCGGCGAAGTCGTGGCCGGCGGAGAACACCGGGCCGTTGGCGGCGAGCACGATGCCCCTCGCGCCGGTGCCGGCCACCTCCTCGAACGCGGCGGTGAGCTCGGTCATGTGCTCGGTCGACAGCGCGTTGCGACGCTGCGGCCGGTTCATCGTGATCGTCGCGTACCAGTCGTGGTGGTCGACCAGGACGTGCTCGTAGGCGGTCACAACTGCCTCCCCATCGCGTAGAACTCGTCGTTGGGCCGCAGGTCGAGCAGGTTCGCCATGCGGTTGGACAGGGCGAAGAACGCCGTGATGGCGCCGATGTCCCACACGTCGTCGTCGTCGAAGCCGTGGGACCGCAGCGCGGCCCGGTCCTCCTCGCCCACCTCGCCCGGCCGGGTGGCCAGCTTCACCGCGAAGTCGAGCATGGCCCGCTGGCGGTCGTCGAGGTCGGCCTTGCGGTGGTTGACGGCCACCTGGTCGGCGATCAGCGGGTCCTTGGCCCGGATGCGGAGGATGGCGCCGTGGGCGACCACGCAGTAGTGGCAGTCGTTCGCCGCGCTGGTGGCGACGACGATCATCTCCCGCTCGGCCTTGGTGAGCCCGCCGTCCCGCTCCATCACCGCGTCGTGGTAGGCGAAGAACGCGCGGAACTCCTCGGGCGGGCGGGCCAGGGCGACGAACACGTTGGGCACGAACCCCGACTTCTCGGCGACGGCGGCGATGCGCTCCGCGACGTCGTCGGGCAGGTCGTCGAGGTCGCCGACCGGGAACGCCGACACCGGGGGTTCGCGCACCTCGCGACGGTACCCCGGCGCGGCGGTGCCCCCGGCTGGGCGGCCGGGGGCACCGCACGGTGGGAGGAGCCGATCAGCGGGGCGGGATGCGTACCACCTCGCCGAGGGCCGGCAGGATGGCCTTGTTGCTCACGTAGATCGACCCGTTCGAGGCGACGGCCAGCGAGGTCGGGAAGATCAGCCCGGTGCTGGCGATCTCGGTCTGGGCCCCGTTCGACTCGACCCGCACGATGCGCCCGGTCGGGTCGCCCGACAGCAGGCCGCTGCGGGTCATCTCGAGGACGTACAGGCGGCCCTGGGTGTCGAAGTACAGGTCGATGATGTTGGTGAACCCGGTGGCCCACACCGTCGGCGCGCCCTGGCCGGGGACGTAGCGGTAGACCCGCGCCCCGCCCTTCGGGTACGGCGCCCCGGTCAGCTCGCCGATGTAGAAGGCGCCGTCGGGGCCCCGGACGATGGCGTCGGGCACCGGCTGCATCTCCTGCGGGCCGGTGGCCCCGTTGACCATCCGGTTCGGGAACACGTACTCGACGCTCACGCCGTTGGCGCCGACCCGGTAGAGGGTGTTGGCGCCGGCGTCGACGACCAGGCGGTCGGCCCCGTCGGCGGCCGTGGCGTACGGGTTGCTCCAGAAGCCCTCGAAGCCGGGGATGCCGTCGGGGTTGTAGGCCGCCTCGTAGGCCGCGAGGTCGCCCTGCACCTGGCGCACGCCGTCCCACCAGCGCACCCGGTACACGGTGCCGAGGAGGTTCGAGCTGCCGCCGAGGTTGCCGCGGATGGTCGGGTTGTTGGCATAGCCGCTGACGACGACGAGGCCCTCGGGGGTCACGGCGAGGTCGTGGGGGCCGGAGGCGCCGCTGCCGTCGGGCGGGCCCACCGAGGGCAGGCCGTCGAGGGCGCGGTACTGGGTGCCGTAGCCGGCGATGGTGACGGCCCCGGTCTCGCTGTAGCAGGCCGGCTTGCCGCTCGTGCCCGGGCTCGGCGGGTTGCAGGGGAACACGCCGTTGGCGCCCGCCTCGGCCACGGCGATCAGGTCGTCGGAGAGGAGCACGATGCCCCTGGGGTTGCGCAGGCCGCTGGCCACGATCTCCCACCCGGTGAGGGGGTCCGTGGCCGCCTGGGCCGCTGGGGCGACGGTGACGAGCGCGGTGACCGCCGCGACGGCGACGGCCAGCGCCCGCGGGACGCGAAGCTTCATGCGCAGTACCTCCCGCTCGGTGCGCGTGTGGGGTTCAGGCGGTCGCGAACGCGACCGGCATGGAATCGGCCCCGAGGAGCATCGACGACCGCGGGCGCCAGTCGCCCGGACCGTCGAAGTGCACCTCGGGCATGGCCTCCGCCAGGATCGGCAGGGCTTCCTGCATCTCGGCCTTGGCGAGGTTGGCGCCCAGGCAGTAGTGGACGCCGCCCCCGAAGGTCATGTGCTGACCGGCGTTGTGCCGGGTGATGTCGAACCGGTCCGGGTCGAAGAACATGGACGGGTCCCGGTTGGACGTGTCCGCCCGCAGCATGACCGGCGTGCCGGCCGGGAACACGACGCCGTCGTACACGAACTCGTCGACGGTGGTCCGCATGGTGGTCGGGATGACGGGCTCCATGCGCAGCCCCTCGTCGATGGCGTTCGGCGCCAGCGACGGGTCCTCACGGAGCCGGCGCCACTGGTCGGGGTGCTCGCAGAAGAGCCGCATGAGGTAGGTCGACGAGTTCTTCGTCGTGTCGTGGCCGGCGAAGGTCATGTTGACGATCTGCCAGCGCAGCTCCTCGGAGCTGAGGCGCTCGCCGTCCTCCTCGGCCTGGATGAGCGCCGAGAGGAGGTCGTCCTTCAGGTCCTTGCGGCGGCTGGCGACGAGGTCGCCGGCGTAGTCGAACAGCCCGGAGATGGCGGCCTCGACGCGGTCGGCGAACGGCGCCACCGGGAACGAGAACAGCAGGCCGATGTCGGCGGCCCACCGCCCGTACAGCTCCACGTCCTCGGTGGGCAGGCCCATGAGCCGGGCCATCACCTCGACCGGGTAGAGGTGGGCGAAGTCGCGCACGAAGTCGCACCGGCCGTCGGCCCGGAAGCGGTCGACGAGGGACCGGGCGATCTCCCGCATGGCCGGCCGGAAGCGCTCGACGGCCTTCGGCGTGAACGCCGGGCTGAGCAGCTTGCGCAGGCGGGCGTGGCGGTCGTCGGGCATGGTCATGATCAGCCCGTCGGTCCAATAGCGGTAGAGCCACCCGTCGGTGATGCCCTGAACCGTCATGATGGTGTCGCCCATCGTCGTCAGTTGACGCGTGCGCATCATCTCGAAGTTGGCCTTGTAGGGCAGGACGTTGACGGCGATCTCGGTGCGGGCCAGCCAGTGGTCCTTCATCACCTCGCGCCACACGCCGTGCGCATCGGCGTCGTACTCGGCGCTCATCGTGGACACGAAGGGCAGGTCCAGCTCGAGGAGATTCGTCGTCGTCATGCCGCTCCTCCCGCGGGCGTCCGTCGGTGCGTCGTCCGTCATGGCGCGGCACGGGATGCCTGCGGTGGCTCCCCTGCGCCGCAGCCGCTGCCAAGAGGGTCGCGACACGGGCCGCCTTTGTCAAGATTTCCGGCGGCCCCATTGCGAGTCACGGTGTGTAGATATCAGACGTGCGATAGAGATGATTTCACACCCTGCGCAACCCGCTCATTGGAGCGGGGCGCCGCAGGCGGGGCAGGTGTCGCCCTCCTCCACGAGGCGGCCGCAGGCGTCGCACACGCGGTCGAGCCAGCAGGCCGCGTCCCCGCCCTGCTCCTCCGGCGGCGAGGGGACGTCCGGCGCTCCGGGACCGGCGGGCACGCTGTCATCCTGGGCGCCATGGCGCCCGACCGCAACGCACCCGGGAGGCTCGGCCGGCCCGAGCGTCCGTCCCCGCCGGCCCGGCCCCGCGCCGCCGGCGCCACTGGCCGGCCGGCGGCGGGGACGCCGCGCCGGGGCGGGCTCGGCGAGGCCGCGGTGATCGGGTGGCCCGCCCCCGGCGAGGCCGCGGTGATCG
>DASWMK010000254.1 GCA_036399815.1 Acidimicrobiales bacterium | reverse complement strand
CCGGGGCCGGCACCGGCTCGGGAGCGGTCGCCGGCCGGACGACGTCCTCGGCGCTCGCCGCGGCGGCGCGGCTGGTGCGGCCGGCGGACCGGGTCCCGCCCGACCCTTCGGCGGCCGGCGGGGACGCGGTCGCCGCCCGGTCGGTCGACCTGCCATCGGTGCCGTCGGTGACCGCGGCGCTCGCCGCGGCTGCCGTCGGCGCCGGGGCGGCGGTGGCGCTGGCCCGCGGGTCGCGGTGGCGTCGGATCGGGGTCTCCGTCGGCATCGGCGGGCCGGGCGGGGTCGGGAACGGCGCCGGCTACGCCCGGGTGGACGTCGACGGGATCGACCCGCCGGGCGCGGTCGCCGCCGCCGTCGCCGCCGCCCTGCGGGAGCCGGCACCGGCCGTCGAGCAGCGCCATCCGTCGCCGGCGCTCCGGCTGCTGGCCCCGGTGGCCGGCCGCCTGTCGGACACCGTGCTCGTCTCCAACCTCGGCCGCCTCACCCTGCCGGGCGTCGCCCGGCTGGCCTTCTTCCCGGTGGCGAGGGGCCGGTCGGCGGTGGCGGTCGGCTGCGCGACCGCGGGCGACGGGCCGGCCGTCGTCACCGTGCGGGCGCGGGACCTGGCGCCGGCGACGGTCGGCTCGCTGCTCGACGACCTCGTCGACCGGTTCCGGTGAGGCCCGCCCGCCTGGCCCGCTCGAGCAGCGGCCGCTCGACGGCGACGTAGCTGGCCGTCGCCGTCAGCAGCGTGCCGGCCACGGCGGTGCCGAGCACGGGGAGGAACCGGGGCGCCTCCCCGGCCTCGCCGGCCCGGCGCACGGCGTCGACCACCCAGGTCAGGTGCCAGAGGAAGACGCCGTAGGACACGAGCCCGGCCAGGACGACCGGCCGGCTGCGGAGGAACCGGCGGACGAGGCCGCGGTCCTGGGCGCCGAACACCGCGGGAGCGACGAGGAGCACGGCAACCAGCCCGGCGAGCGACTGGCGGGCCAGGTACCGGCCGGTGCCGATCGGGGCGAGGCCGACGGGCAGGTCGAGCTGGCACAGGGCCCAGAACAGGCAGCCGGCCGCCAGCCAGGTGAGGCCGGGCGAGGCGCCGAGCGACCAGCCGACGGTGCCGTCGGCCCGCCGCACGGTCGCCGCCGCGCTGGCGACGGCGAGGCCCATGCCGAGGGCGAACACGTCGAGCCAGGCCGGCAGCCAGGCGTAGCCGAGGCTGGTGTCGAGGGCGAGGAGCACGACCTTGAAGGCCAGGCTGGCGACGACGAGGACGGCGAGCCCGGCGACCTGGGCCCTGGTGCGGCGGGCCACCGTCCCACCGACCCGGGCGAGCAGCGCCGCCCAGACCGGCAGGAACACGTAGAACGACACCTCGGTGCAGAGGCTCCAGGCCTGGACGAGGCCGTCGAAGAAGTGGTCGACGGAGTAGATCTGGAAGAGCCCGGCGAGGATGGCCCACGAGCCGACGCCGCCGACGTCGACCTGGTCGAAGGCCAGGGCCGTCACTACGAGCGCCACCCAGTAGGCCGGCAGGATGCGCACCGCCCGCCGGAGCAGGTAGCGGCCGGCCGCCGGGCCGGGCTCGCCGGTCAGGTGGGCGACGACGTAGGGGCGGTAGAGCAGGAAGCCGGAGAGGACGAAGAACACGGCGACGCCGACGTCGAGGTGGACGAGGTAGTTCGCCCCGGTCCCGTCGGCGGTGCGCCCGGTGAGGGTGGCGGCGTGGAAGACGAGCACGGCCCCGGCCGCCACCGCCCGCAGCCCGTCGCAGCACGGGAACCGGACCGCCGTCCCGCCCGCCAGCGCCGGGCTCTCGAGCCCGCCGACCTCGCCGCCGTCGCCACCGGCAGCCGGCTCGGCGCCGGCGTCGGGCGGGGGCGGGTCGGCCCGGCGGTGCACGGCCGGCGAGGGTACCGGGCCACCGGCCGGCGCCTCGGCCAGGCGGGGTCGGGACGGCGAGGCCGCCCACCGCCGCCCGCGATGAGGGTCGGACGGAGGCCGTCGGGCCCGGCCGCGAGCGCGAGCCGTCGAAGGCGGCCGGACGGCGAGGCCGTCGGGCCCGGCCGCGAAGGCGAGCCGTCGAAGGCGGCCGGACGGCGAGGCCATCGGAGGCGGCCCGACGGCGGGGGCGTCGACGGCGGCCGGACGGCGGGGTGGGCGGCGCGGTCGGGTCCGAGTCGTCGGCGAGCTCGGGCGGGCTGCCGGGCGGCCTACCGGTCGGCGCCGCGCCGGCCGCGGCGAACGGGTCGGGGGGCGCCGCGACCGACGGGCCGGCCGTCTCAGGACCGGAGGACGAGGCCCTTGTAGCCGTCGGCGAAGCCGGCGGCGCGGAGGGCGTCGGCGAGGGGGGAACGGGCGGCGGGGATGCCGTCGATGCGGGCGATCTCGAGGCGGCGGACGCGGCCGTCCTTGACCAGGCCGGCCAGCGCGTCGGCCCAGCCGGGGAGGTCGGGGGTGGCCTCGAACGTGACCAGGGTGCGGCCGCCCCGCTCGACGTGCGCTGCCGGGCGGCCGCCGACCAGCACCACGTGGGCGCCGGCCGCCCTGGCCGGGGCGGCCCGGCGCTCCTCGCCGGCGGCGGCGGGCGGCCAGGGCAGCGCGGCACCGTAGGGCTGGGCGGGGTCGGTGGCGGCGAGGACGAGCACGTCGTCCGGGCTGGGCTCGCCGGGCACGTCGCGGAAGGCGCGCAGCCGGTCGACGGCGCCGGGCAGGGCGAACTGGGCCGCCCCCAGGCCGGCGACGAAGTAGCCCCGGCGCACGGTCCCCCGCTCCTCCAGCGCCTTGAGCACCGGGTAGACGGCGGCGAACCCGCCCTCGACCCCCTCGCTCCTCGCCGCCTCCCGAGTGAGCACGCCGTGGCGCTCCAGCAGCTGGGCGGCCCGGGCGGCGGCCGCCTCCGTGGGCGACGGCACCGGGGCCAGCAGCGGGGCGACCAGCGACCACCGCCCGGCCCCGGCCGGCGGGCCGAGCCGGCTGAGCCGCCCGGGACGGGGCCGGGCCCGCCCACCGCGCGCCCGCGCCGAATTGCCGCCGCCGGCCCGCCGCCCGGCGCCGGACAGCAGCGCCCGGACCGGCGCCAGCGAGTCGTTGGTGACCTCGCCGGCCCAGACGAGGTCCCACAGCGCGGCGAGCACCTCGCCGTCGGCGTAGCCGAGGCCGGCCTCGGCCGCGGCGGCGACGAGGTCGGGCCAGAAGGAGGCGCCCCGCTCGGCCAGCCGGCGGCGCAGCGCGTCGTGCAGCGGCCCGTCGGGCGCCTCGGCCGCCGGCCCGCCGACGAGGAGGCCGACCTGGTCGCGGAAGCAGAGCCGCAGCCGCCCGTCGTTCGACCCGAGCGGCCCGGCGCCGACCCAGACGACCTCGCCCGCGGTGCACAGCTGGTCCAGCAGGTCGGCCCGGTAGCCCTGGACCCGCAGCGGCAGCACGTCGGCCTCGAGCACCGAGGCCGGCACGGCCACCCCCTGGAGCTGGCCGACCACCTCGACGACGGCGTCGAGCCCTCGCCGGGGCGAGCCGACGCCCTGCCACTCGGGCAGGAACCGGGCCAGGGCGGCGGCTTCGACCGGCTCGACCTCCCGGCGCAGGACGGCCAGCGAGCGCCGGCGCAGCACCCGCAGCACGTCGTCGTCGCACCACTCGCGCTCGACCCCGCCCGGCCGGAACTCGCCCCGCACCACCCGCCCGTCGGCCTCCAGCGCCTCGAGCGCCGGGCGCACCCGGTCGGCGGCGACGCCGAGCCAGGCGGCGACCTGGGCGGTCAGGAACGGGCCGTGCGTCCTGGCGTAGCGGGCGACGAGGTCGCCGAGCGGGTCGGGCACCGGGTCGGTGAAGGCGGCCGGCAGCCCGGGCGGCACGGCGACGCCCAGCGCGTCCCGAAGCCGGCCGGCGTCCTCCGCCGCCGCCACCCGCTCCTCGCCGGCCACCACGACCCGCACGGCCCGCCGCTCGGCGACCAGGGCGTCGACCAGCGGACCGGCCGCCACCTCGCACCGGGCGTCGACCCCCTCGACGGTGAGCGGGCCGAGCACCCGCAGCAGGTCGTGGACCTCGTCGGCGTCGCGGGCGCGGCGGCCGTCGGCCAGGCGCTGGAGCTCGAGCTCGAGGTCGGCGAGCACGCCCGCGTCGAGCAGCTCCCGCAGCTCCTCGGCGCCGAGCAGGTCGCGGAGCAGCTCGCGGTCGAGGGCCAGGGCCGCGGCCCGGCGCTCGGCCAGCGGCGCGTCGCCCTCGTACATGTAGACGGCGATCCAGCCGAACAGCAGCGACGACGCGAACGGCGACGCCCGCGGCGTGTCGACGGGCACGACCCTGATCCGCCGCGAGCGCAGGTCGACCAGCACCTGGCGCAGGCCGGGCACGTCGAACACGTCCTGGAGGCACTCCCTCGTCGTCTCCAGCAACACGGGGAACGTCGGGTGCCGGGCCGCCACGGCCAGCAGGTCGGCCGCCCGCTGGCGCTGCTGCCACAGCGGGGTGCGGCGATCCGGCCGCCGCCGAGGCAGCAGCAGCGCCCGCGCCGCGCACTCCCGGAACCGGGCCGCGAACAGGGCGGTGCCGGGCAGCGCCGACACGACGACGTCCTCGATCCGCTCGGGCGGCACGAGGAGCTCGTCGACCGGGAACTCGTCGACGGCCTCGGGGAGCCGGACGACCATGCCGTCGTCGCTCCACAAGACCTCGACGGCCATCCCCCACCGCTCCTCGAGCCGGTGCTGGAGGGCCATCGCCCACGGCGCGTGCACCCGGGCGCCGAACGGGGACAGCACGCACACCCGCCAGTCGCCGATCTCGTCGCGGAAGCGCTCGACCACGACCGTGCGGTCGTCCGGCACCGCGCCCGTCGCCTCCGCCTGCTCCTCCAGGTAGCGGAGCAGGTTCAGGGCGGCCAGCTCGTCCAGCCCCGACCGCTCCCGCAGCCGGGTGACGGCCTCCCGCGCCGGCAGCTCCCGCACCGTGCGCACGAACTCGCCGACGGCCCGCCCGAGCTCGAGCGGCCGGCCCGGCCCGTCGCCGTGCCAGAACGGCATCTTCCCCGGCTGCCCGGGCGCGGGGGTGACGACGACCCGCTCGAAGGTGATCTCCTCGATGCGCCAGGTGCTCGCGCCCAGCAGGAATGTCTCGCCCGGGCGGCTCTCGTAGACCATCTCCTCGTCCAGCTCGCCGACCCGGGTGCCGTCGGGCAGGAACACGCCGAACAGGCCGCGGTCGGGGATGGTCCCGCCGCTGGTGACGGCCAGCCGCTGGGCGCCGGCCCGGCCCCGGATCACGCCCTGGACGCGGTCCCACACGACCCGCGGCCGCAGCTCGGCGAACTCCTCGGACGGGTAGCGGCCGGCGAGCAGGTCGAGCACCGAGTGCAGGACCTCGTCGGAGACGTCGGCGAACGGCGCCGCCCGCCGGACCAGCGCGGCCAGCCCGTCGACCGGCCAGTCGTCCATGGCCGCCATGGCGACGACCTGCTGGGCGAGGACGTCGAGCGGGCTCCTCGGGTAGCGGGTGGACTCGATCAGCCCCTCGCGCATGCGGTCGACCACGACGGCGGCCTCGACGAGGTCGGCCCGGTGCTTCGGGAACAGCTTCCCCCGCGACGGCTCCCCCACCTGGTGCCCGGCCCGGCCGATGCGCTGGAGGCCCCGGCTGACGGCGCCGGGCGACTCCACCTGCACGACGAGGTCCACGGCGCCCATGTCGATCCCGAGCTCCAGCGAGCTGGTGGCGACGAGGCCCTTCAGCCGGCCCGTCTTCAGCTCGTCCTCGATGGCCAGGCGCCGCTCCCGGCTGAGCGACCCGTGGTGGGCCTTGACCAGCTCCACCCCGCCCTCGGGGGCCGGGGGCTGGCCGAGGGCCTCGCCGGCGCGCTCCTCCCCGCCGGCGGCCAGCTCGTTGAGCCGGGTGGCCAGCCGCTCGGCCAGGCGCCGGGCGTTGACGAACACGAGCGTGGACCGGTGGGACCGCACCAGCTCGAGGAGGCGGGGGTGGATGGCCGGCCAGATGCTCTGGCGCACCGGCCCGGCCGCCGCCGGCCCGCTGACCGGCTCGTCCACCACCCGGCCGAGCTCGCCCATGTCCTCCACCGGGACGACGACCTCGACCTCGAGCGGCTTGCGGACCCCGGCGTCGACGACGGTGACCGGGCGGGGCCCCCGGTCCGGCCCGATGCCGCCGAGGAACCGGGCGATCTCGTCGAGCGGGCGCTGGGTGGCCGACAGCCCGATGCGCTGGGGCGGCGCCTCGCACACGGCCTCGAGCCGCTCCAGGGTCAGCGCCAGGTGCGAGCCGCGCTTGGTGGCGGCGAGGGCGTGGATCTCGTCGACGATCACCCACCGCACCCCTCGCAAGGTGTCCCGAGCCCTCGACGTCAACATGAGGTAGAGGGACTCCGGCGTGGTGATCAGCACGTCCGGCGGGCGGCGGACCAGGGCCCGGCGCTCCTCGGCCGGGGTGTCGCCGGTGCGCATGCCGACGGTGGGCTCCACGACCGGCTCGCCGAGGCGGTCGGCGGCCAGGCGGATGCCCTGGAGCGGGGCCCGCAGGTTCTTCTCGACGTCGACCGCCAGCGCCCGCAGCGGCGACACGTAGACCAGCCGGGTGCGCCGCTCCTCCGGCGGGAGCGGCTCGGTCGTGAGCCGGTCCAGCGCCCAGAGGAAGGCGGCGAGGGTCTTGCCCGAGCCGGTGGGGGCGAGGATCAGGGTGTG
This sequence comes from Acidimicrobiales bacterium, assembly GCA_036399815.1. Lineage (NCBI taxonomy): Bacteria > Bacillati > Actinomycetota > Acidimicrobiia > Acidimicrobiales > Acidimicrobiales bacterium. The sequence goes on along the minus strand of DASWMK010000254.1, from coordinate 10,214 downwards.
GCGGCCGGCGGCGATGGCCGGCCAGCCCTGCTCCTGGGCCGGGGTGGGCGCGGCGAACGACGTGGTGAACCAGGCCCGAACGGCCGGCGAGAACGAGTCCAGCACCACGGGGCCCACCCTACGCAGGGGGTGTGACGGGAACGCCGGCCGGACGGGCCGGCGGGGGGTCAGCCGGTGGCGTCGCGGCCGTAGCGGCGGACGTCGGCCGACCCGAGGCCGCGCAGCACGTCCTCGGCCTTGCCGGCGAGGCCGGCGTCGTCGGTGTGCACGGCGACGGCGACGGTGCCGTCGACCCGGCGCCCGAACGTGTCCTCGAGGGCCTCGGCGTTGACGGGGATCTCCTTGCCGCCCGTCCAGAACCCGACGATGGCCCCGCCGAACAGGAACCCGGCGATGAACGAGGCGACCGACGCCGGCATCCGGGGCTCGACGCCGATCAGGTTGATCACGAGCACGAGGATGGCGCCCGACACGATGCCGCCGATCACGGCGCCGCCGATGGCCCACTTGGCGACGTGCTTGGTGACCGCCACGTCCTGCTCGCGGGCGGCGGCGCCGGTGGCCGGCGCCGTGTCGCCGCCGTGCAGGACGATGTCGCCGGCCTCGACCCCCGCCCGCTCCAGCTGCTGCATGGCCTTCCGGGCCTGCGTGAGGTCGCCGAAGGTGGCAAGGAGGTTGTGCTCCGCCGCCGGTCGGGAGGTGTTCGCCATCGCCACCCCGGCTACCCGTGCCCTCGCGGAGGCAAACCCGGCCCGGTCGCGTGCCCGAACGTGCCCGGTCGTAGACTTCGCGCCCGTGGCCGACTACCGCGCGCCCGAGTTCCACCCGGCGTTCGAGGAGTACTGCGAGGCGGTGTTCGAGCTCCACGAGGACGACGTCGAGGTGATCCAGGCCCGCATCGCCGAGCGCCTCGGCGTGTCCCGCCCGGCGGTCTCCGAGATGATCCGGCGGATGGAGGCCCAGGGCTTCGTCGAGATCGCGGGGACCGTCCGCCTGACCGAGGCCGGCACCCGCCTGGCCGAACGCGTCGTCCGCCGCCACCGCCTGGCCGAGCGCTTCCTCACCGACGTGCTGGGGCTGTCGTGGGCCGAGGCCCACCGCGAGGCCGGCAAGTGGGAGCACGTGATCTCCGACAGCGTCGAGCGGGCCATGGACCGCCTGCTCGGGGCGCCGACCACCTGCCCGCACGGCAACCCCATCCCGGGCTCCTCGTACACGTCGCCCGAGACCATGCCCCTCGCCGACGTGGCGGTGGGCGACCGCTTCGTCGTCACCCGGATCCCCGAGGAGTTGGAGTTCACGCCGGGGATGCTCGAGTTCCTGGAGGACGCGTCGCTCCAGCCCGGCCAGCGGGGCGAGGTGACGGCGTCGTCCGCCGACGGGACGACCGTGCACATCGACGGCCGCCCCGTCGGCATCCAGCCCTTCGCCAGCCACCGCATCCTCGTGACGCGGGGCTGACCCAGGGCGTCAGTCCGACGTCGAGCCGGAGCCGGAGCCGGACCCCGAGCCCGACCCGGAGCCGGACCCCGAGCCGGTGTCGCGGACCGACGAGCCGTCGTCGCCGCAGCCGGCGATCACGAGCGTGGCGGCCACCACCGCCGCGGTCAGGAAGCGGACGGGACGGGACGGGGACATGGCTCCTCCGAGGTGAGGGTTCGGGCGGGGACGGGCCGGCGCACGGTGCGCCGGCCGTACAGGGCGAGGGCGGCGACGGCCGCCACCCACGCGACGTGCAGCGCCCACGTCCAGGCCGACGGGGCGCGGTAGTCGGGCAGGAGGGGGCGGACGAGGCGGACGAGCGGCGCCGTGGTCGCGTCGACGTCGATGACGAGGCGCAGGCGGCCGGCCAGCACCTCGGCGCCGTACCAGGCGGCCGTGAGCGCCCCGACCCCGCCGGCGACGGCCAGCAGAATCGGGCCCCGGGCGAGGCGGGCGGCCCACCAGGCGACGGCGACGACGGCGAGGGGCAGGACGGCGACGACCTGGCGGCCGGGGAACCACCAGCCGTGCATGGTCAGGGCGAGGAAGGTGGCCGTGAGCCAGCCGGCGGCCAGGGGCAGGGCCAGCACCCCCCACCGGCGGGGGCGGGCGGCGAGCAGGGCGCCGAGGGCGGGGACGGCGAGGAGCCAGCCCGGCTGCCACGCGGCCAGGCCGAAGCCCCGGTCGACGAGCAGCCCGACGAGCCGGGACGACCGGCCGGCGTAGTCGGGGTCGACCCCCATGACCGTCGCCTCGCCGCCGACGAAGTGGTCGCCGGCGGCGTACACCGTCCACCCGCCGTAGAGCAGGCGGTGGACGACGACGAAGGCCACGCCGGCGGCGGCCAGCCCGGCGACCAGGCCGAGCGCGGCGCGGCCCCGGCCCGACCGCCACAGCCGCCACAGCCCGGCGGCTGCCAGCGCGGCGGCGACCGGCACCGTCTTCACGGCGAGCCACGGCAGGGCGGCGACGGCGACGCCGAGCACGACGAGCCCGCGCCGGCCGAGCGGCCCGGCGGCGGCGCCGGCGGCCACGGTCACGGCCAGGGCGCTCACGATCTCGGGGTACACCTGGGTGCCGTAGAAGGCGAGCGGGGCGGACGCGCCGAAGGCCAGCGCGGCGAGCACGGCGACGGGGACGGGCACGGCGAACCGCTCGACCGCCACCCACACGGTGGCGGCGGCGAGGAGCCCGGCGACGGCGGCCAGGGCGAGCTTGGCCGCCACCCACCCGCCGGCCAGCACCGGCCCGGCGAGGAGCAGGGGCAGGAGCGGGTCGTGGGGGCTGACCCGGCGACCGTCGGCCAGCGGCTCCTCCTGGACCGGCAGCGGCGCCTCGTGGAAGGCCCGCCAGCGCTCGGCGTCCCGCTCGTCGGCGATGTCGAGGTCGCCGTCCTCCCCCAGGCTGATCGCCGTCAGCAGGTACTGGGGCTCGTCGGCCGTCGTCCTCGCGCCGTAGGTGGCGCGCAGCGGCGTGCCGAGCGCGGTCCAGGCCGCCACGGCCAGCGCGGTGAGGACGAGGGCGCGCCGCAGCCCGTGCACGGCCCGACGCTAGACGCCCGGGACGGCGTGTGTAAAGCTCACCTAACATGCACGCCGAGGAGCCCGTCGTCCTCTTCCTGCCCGCCCACGACGAGGTGGCGACCGTCGCCGCCGTCGTCGCCAGGGCCCCCGCCGAGGTCGGCGGCCACCCCGTGCGGGTCCTCGTCGTCGACGACGGGTCGACCGACGGCACCGCCGAGGCCGCCGCGGCAGCCGGGGCCACCGTCGTCACCGTCGCCCACGCCGGCCTCGGTGCCGCCGTGCGCCGGGGCCTCGCCGAGGCGGTGGACGCCGGGGCCATGGCCGTCGCCTTCTGCGACGCCGACGGGGAGTACGACCCGGCCGAGCTCGCCCGCCTGGTCGGGCCGATCCTCGCCGGCGAGGCGGACTACGTCGTCGGCAGCCGGTTCGCGGGCGGGCCCCGGCGCATGCGGCCCCACCGGATGGTGGGCAACCGCGTGCTGACCGGGGCGCTGTCACTGCTGGCCGGCCGCCGCATCACCGACGGCCAGAGCGGCTACCGCGCCCTGTCCAGGGAGGCGGCGGCGGCCGCCGAGGTCGTCCACGACTTCAACTACGCCCAGGTGCTCACCCTCGACCTGCTGGCCAAGGGCTTCCGCTACACCGAGGTCCCGATCTCCTACCGGTTCAGGACGGCCGGGCGGTCCTTCGTCCGCCTCGGCCCGTACCTGCGCCAGGTCGTGCCGGCCGTCTACGAGGAGCTGCGGACCGGGGCCTGGGCGCCGCCCCACCTCGCGACCTCGGCGTCGAGGTCGAGCGGGGCGACCGGCGCGCTGCGCCCGAGCTCGCCCCACGCCTCCCTCGGCACCGCCCACATGACCTCGAGCTCGTTCCCGTCGGGGTCCACGGCGTAGAGCGACTTGCTGGCGCCGTGGTCGGACTGGCCGACCAGGGCGCCGAGCGCCGCCAGCGTGCGCCGCAGTGCGGCCAGGTCCTCGATCGTGGCCACCTCCCAGGCGAGGTGGTAGAGGCCGGTGGCGCCCCGGGGCGGCCGGGGGGCGGACGGCCCGACCCCGAACAGCCCGAGGTCGTGGTGGTTGCCCGACCCCGCCGCCCGCAGGAACGCCGCCCGGCCCCCGGGAACCTCGGCGATCACCTCGAGCCCGAGGGCCCGCCGGTAGAACTCGACCGATGCCGCGACGTCCCTGACGTAGAGGACGGCGTGGTTCAGCCGGGTGACGGTCACGCGTCCGCCTGGCGGATCAGCTCGGCTTCGATCTCGATCTTCACCTTCTTGCCGACGAGCAGGCCGCCGGTCTCGAGCACCTGGTTCCAGGTGAGGCCGAACGCCTCGCGGTCGAGCTCGGTGGTGGCCGAGAAGCCGGCCCGCACGCCGCCCCACGGGTCGGTGGTGACGCCGTGGAACTCGGCGTCGAGGGTGACCGGGTGGGAGACGCCCCGGAGGGTCAGCTCGCCGTCGGCCGCGAAGCGGTCGCCGCCGAGGTGGCGGATCCGGGTCGAGCGGAAGGTCATGGTCGGGTGCTGCTCGGCGTCGAAGAAGTCGCCGGAGCGGAGGTGGCCGTCCCGCTGGGGCTCGCCGGTGTCGACGCTGGCGACGTCGATGGTGGCCTCGGCCGAGGACGTCTCGACGGTGTCGCCGACGACGACGGCGCCCTGGAAGGACGTGAACCGGCCCCTGGTCTTGGCGACGAGGTGGCGGGCCACGAACTCGACCGACGAGTGGCTGGCGTCGACGGCCCAGCGGCCGGCGGCGAGCGGGGTGGTGGTGGGAAGGCTGGCGGCGGTGTCGCTCACGGGGCGCTCCTCGCGTCTGGGGACCTCGGTCCCGGCTGATCCACATGAACCGAACATTTGCTGTGTCAGATTATTCCGAGACAGTCACCGCGCTGTCAAGGGGCGGCGTCGTACCATGGAGGCGTGGACGTGACCGACGCGCCGGCGTGCGGCATCGCCGACGAGCGGCTGACCGCCATGGGGCTGCTGCTCGAGGCCCACGCCCGGCTCGTCCGCGTGCTGGGCGCCGAGCTCGAGCGGGAGTGCGGGATCCCCCTCCTCTGGTACGAGGTGCTGCTGCGCATCGGCCGCTCGGACCAGGGGCGCAAGACGATGAGCGAGCTGGCCAGGGAGGTGAGCCTCACGTCGGGCGGCCTCACCCGCCTCGCCGACCGCATCGAGGCCGCCGGCTACGTCCGCCGCTCGGCCTGCCCGTCGGACCGGCGGGTGTCCTGGCTGTGCCTGACCGAGGCCGGCCGGGCCAAGCTCGACGAGGCGACCGCCGTGCACGTGCGGGGGGTCGACGAGCACCTCACCGGGCGGATGAGCGACGACGAGCGGGCGACCCTGGTCGCCGTGCTCGACCGCCTCCGCCGGCCCTAGCTCAGTCCTCCACCACGTGGCCGCGGAAGCGGCGGCGGGCCTCGGCCCAGGCCCGGCGGTCGTACGTGCCGTCGGGGAGCAGGCAGGCGGCCGCGGCCCAGCCCATGGCCAGCACGTGGTGGGTGTTGTCGCCGACCACGAGGCCCTGGCGGCCGAGGGTGACGAGGCGCGGGTGGGCGTTGGCCCAGGCGTCGAGGGCGGCGACGGCCCACAGGGCGTCGGGGGTGGCCACCGGGTAGACCGACGGCAGGCGCCGGACCTCCACGGCGACCGGGCGCACGGGCGGCAGGTCCTGCCCGGCCAGGTCCCGCAGCACCCGGTCGGCCAGGTCGCCGTCGCCGGCCGACCAGGTCCCGTCCCCCACCGAGCACGGCACCTCCGCGCACAGCACGGTCCGGTCGGGCGGGTCGGCGGGCGAGTCCCGGTAGTTCCTCGGCTCGGACAGCCGGGACAGCGCGACGTCCGCGCCGGGGAAGTAGTGGGCGTCGAACGGGGTCCAGCGGGGCCGGTCGACCACGAGGTACACGAGGGCGAGCCCCCGCACCTCGACGGTGGGCAGCGGGGGCGGCGGCGGGTCGGCCACCAGCCGGGGCAGGGCGCCGAGCGGGAGCGTCGACCAGACGAGGTCGGCCGTCACCTCGCCGCCGTCGGCCGTCGCCACCGCGGCCTCGGCGTCGCCCAGCCGGATCGAGCGCACCTCGGCGCCGAGGCGGACGTCGGCCCCGGCCGCGGTCGCCGCGCCGGCCAGCGCCTCGGCGATGGCCCCGAAGCCGCCGGCCGGGTACAGGAAGCGCCGCCCCTCCGGCCGCCGGGCCCGCAGCACCCTCGCGGCCAGCGCCGTCGCCGACCCGGCGCTCACCCGGCGCCTGGCCAGGTCGGCCGACAGCTCCCCGGCGTCGCGGCCCCACAGCTTCCGGGCGTAGGGGCCGTAGAACTCGTCGGCCACCGCCGCGCCGAACCGGGAGCGCACGACCCCGGCGAAGGAGCCGTCGTCGCCCCGCCGCAGAGGCGCGGCCAGGGCGCCGGCGGCGAACCGGGGCGGCAGGTGGCGGACGAGGTCGCCGGCCCGCAGCGGGAAGGCCACCCACCGCCCGGCCAGGCGGATGCGGCCCCGGCGCTCCCGGCGCTGGAGGCCGCCGGGGCCGAGGAGGTCGTCGAGCGCGGCGAGGATCCCCGGGTCGATCGACGGGTGGAGGCGGTGGCTGCCGTGGTCGACCCGCACGCCGGCGACGGTGAAGCTGCCGGCCATCCCGCCGACCACCGGGGCCCGGTCGAGCACGACCACCTCGTGGCCGGCCGAGGCCGCCCGCCACGCCGCCGCCAGCCCGGCCGGGCCGGCGCCGAGGACGGCGACCCGGGCGCGCACGGGGGCGGACGCTACCTCCGCCGCCACGTAGCCTCCGGGGCATGGAGCGCACGTACTCGGTCCCCGGCATCAGCTGCGACCACTGCAAGACGGCGATCGAGGGCGAGGTCGGCGCGGTGGCCGGCGTCGAGTCCGTGACCGTCGACGTCGGCGCGAAGACCGTGACCGTGGTGGGCGAGGCGCCCGACGAGGCCGTGCGGTCGGCGATCGACGAGGCCGGCTACGAGGTGAGCGCCTGACTCACTCCCGGAGGGCGTCGGGCAGCGCCCCCGTGTGGAGCACGGCCAGGCGCTTGGTCGCCCTGGTGAGCGCCACGTAGAGGGCGCGCAGCCCCTGGGCCTCCTCGTCCACGATGCGGGACGGCTCGACGACGACGGTGGCGTCGAGCTCCAGGCCCTTCACGAGGTGGACGGGCACGATCGTCACCGGCGCGTCGAGGGCGGCCCGGCCGGCCCTGGCGTGGGCCACCCCGGCGGTCGACAGCGCCGCGCTCAGCTCGTCGGCCTGGGAGGCGGCGCAGATCACGGCCAGGGTGCCGGCGCCGACCGCGTCCCGCTCCTGGTCGACCAGGGCGGCGAGGGCCTCGGGCAGCCGGCCGGGCTCGGTGCGGAGGATGCGGGGCGGGCCGCCGCCCTCCCGCACCGACCGGGGCGGGCGCAGGTCGGGGGCGGCCACGGCCAGCACCCGGGCGGCCAGCACCATGTTCTGGGTGGGGATGCGGTAGCCGATCGTCAGCTCCCGGCGGCGGGCCGGGCGGCGGTCGGGCAGGTGGGCGAGCACGTCGTCCCAGCCGTCGTGGGCCCACGCCCCGGTGGCCTGGGCGATGTCGCCGACCACGGTCATCGACCCGTTCAGCGAGCGGCGGGTGATCATCCGCAGCTGCATGGGCGACAGGTCCTGGGCCTCGTCGACGACGATGTGGCCGTACGTGCGGAGCTCGTCGTCCTTGTCCTTCGGCCGGGGGCCGAGCAGGGACCTGGCCTCGTCGAGGAGGGGCACGTCGGCGTCGGTCCACGCCACCCGGCCCACGTCCTCCGAGCGGGGCCGGTACAGCGCCGCCCACTCCTCGGGCTGGAGCGTCCCCCTCGCCGCGAGGGCCAGCAGGGCCGTCGACCCGAACAGGTCGTGGAGCAGCTCGGCCGGGGTGAGCACCGGCCACATGCGTTCCAGCGCCTCGCGGATCTCGGGCGTGCCCCGCAGGCGCTCGCGGACCTGGCCGGCGTCGAGCGGGGTGCGGGCGCTGGCGGCCAGGGCGCCCCACAGCTCGCCCTCCACGAAGCGGCGGCCGGCGTTGTGGGCCCGGAACCGGCGGCGGGCCGTCGACACGATGCGGGACGACTGCTCGGCCGTGCACCGCAGGTAGGTGGGCCCGTACCCGACCACGAGGTCGCCCCGCAGCGGCCGCTGGCGGTCCCGCACCGCCTTGGCCAGCAGGCGGGCCATCCGCTGGTCGCCCTTCACGCGGGCGGCGGCGGCCGGGTCGGTGCCGCTGACGGTCACGTCGGGCAGGAGGTCGGCCAGCACGGCCAGCTCGACGCCGGCCTCGCCGAGCGACGGCAGGACCCGCTCGATGTAGCCGAGGAACAGGCGGTTGGGCCCGAGCACGAGCACGCCCTGCCCCTCGAGCGGGAAGCGGTGGGTGTAGAGCAGGTAGGCGGCCCGGTGGAGGGCGACGACGGTCTTGCCCGTCCCCGGCCCGCCCTGCACGACGAGCACCCCGGGCAGCTCTGCCCGGATGATCTCGTCCTGCTCGGCCTGGATGGTGGCGACGATGTCGCCGAGGCGACCGGTCCTCGCCTGCTCCAGCGCGGTCATCAGGGCGCCCTGGCCGACGATGACGTCGTCCGGCGTGTTCCCGTCCACCCCGAACACCTCGTCCTCGATGTCGAGGAGGGTGCGGCCCCTGGTGGCGAAGTGGCGGCGCCGGGACAGCCCCATCGGGCTGCGGCCGGTCGCCCGGTAGAACGGCTCGGCCACCGGCGCCCGCCAGTCGACGACGAGCGGCTCCTGGTGCTCGTCGGCCACGGCGAGGCGGCCGATGTAGAAGCGCTCGCCGGTCTCCCGGTCGATCCGGCCGAACACGAGGGCGGCGTCGCCCAGCTCCAGCTGGGAGAGGCGCTGGCTGATCGTCTCCTCGATCACGTCCCGCTCGAAGCGGGCCTGCTCGGTGCCACCCCGGCCGACCTCGACCATGGACCGCAGCCGCTCGGCCGAGGCTCGTGCCGCTTCCAGGCACTCGTAGGCGTGGTCGATGTAGGCCTGCTCGGCGGCCAGCTCTGGGTGGAGCGCCATACCGTCCTCTGCTCCGGGGAGTGGACGAGTCTACCGGCGGCCGGCCGCGACGGCGGGCTCTGGCAGGATGCCGGCCGTGACGGAGACCACCGGCCACTACGGCGAGCTGGTCGACACCACCGTGCGGGTGGTGACCTGGAACGTGTGGTGGCGGTTCGGTCCCTGGGAGGAGCGGCTGCCGGCCATCGCGGCCACGCTCGCCGCCCTCGACGCCGACGTCGTGTGCCTCCAGGAGGTGTGGGACGACGGCACGAGGAACCAGGCCGCCGAGCTCGGCGAGCGCCTCGGGCTCCACCACGCCTACGACGCCCACCTGGACCTCGACCGCGTGCGGTTCGGCAACGCCGTGCTGTCCCGCTGGCCGATCACCCGGTCGGAGGGGCGGAACCTGCCGGCGCCGCCGGCCCAGGACGAGCGCCGGCGGGTCATGCGGGCCGACGTGGACGGGCCGAGGGGGCCGATCCAGGTGTTCTGCACCCACCTGAACTGGCGGTTCGACCAGAGCGAGATCCGCCAGGACCAGGTGCGGGCCGTGTGCCGGTTCGTGAAGGAGTCGCCCCACCGGTCGTTCCCGGCCGTCCTGTGCGGCGACCTCAACTCGGCGCCCGACTCGGACGAGATCCGGATGCTCACCGGCCGGGCCACCGTCCCCGAGCCCGGCCTCGTCTTCCATGACGCCTGGGAGGTGGCCGGCGACGGGCCCGGCTTCACCTGGTGCAACGCCAACCCGTTCGCCCGCCTGGACCTCGAGCCCGACCGCCGCATCGACTACGTGCTGGCCGGGTGGCCCAAGAAGGGCGGCCGGGGCCACGTGGTGCGGGCCGAGGTGGTGGGCACCGAGCCGGTCGACGGCGTGCAGCCGTCGGACCACTACGCCGTGCTGGCCGAGCTGCGGTACTGATGGCGACGATCGGGCTGGTGCTCGGGGCCGGCGGCATCGTCGGGCACGCCTGGCACTGCGGGGTCGTCGCCACCCTGGCCAGGGAGACCGGGTGGGACGCCAGGGAGGCGGCCGTCCTGGTCGGCACGTCGGCCGGGTCGAGCGTGGCCGCCACCCTGCGGGCCGGGCTGTCGCCGGCCGACCACCTGGCCAGGGTGACGGGCGGGCCGCTGTCGCCCGGCGGGCGGGCGCTCGTCGGACGGGCCGTCGGCCGGCCGGGCGAGGGGCTCGGCTC